>JAKAKQ010000074.1 GCA_021813425.1 Nitrospirota bacterium | reverse complement strand
AGGTTTTCTGAGCATTATGATTGCCACAATCGCGACGGTAGGCCATGTCAGCACTATTTGCAGAATTTCTTTTAAGGTATTCATTTTATTTTATCCTCACAGAACGTGAAGCTCAGGCGCGGGGCCACTGAGCTTCCTTTAAAAACTAAACCGGCGTTAATCCCCGTCGCTTGGAGCTTGATGTTATGAAAATTTATTATCTTTCTCATACTGAACCTGATGACGGGAACATTGAAATAGGCCCGTATTTTTTAACGAGACCCGATGCTGAAAAAGCAGCCGAATATTTAGAGCAATTACACGAAAATAAGAAATACAGATTATTCTTCCATGTCGGAGAGACATGGCTATGGAGTGATGCAGATGATTTTATTAAGTCATAACATTATATTTTATGCTGATTACATAATTTACAAAATTATATGAGCAGAAAAGTTTGTTGTCAATAGAAATTCTTTAAAAATATATTGAAAAACACAAGTAAATTCGGTATTATGTTGCGTATTTGAATATTATGCCTAATCAGTTTAATTAAGGATATTGTTATGATTGTTGAATTCAAACAGTATCTTTTGAAGAAAGGTACTGTAAAATCCCAATATGTCCCTTATTATGCAAGATGGGTTTCTGATTGCTATTCCTTCCTTGATCTGTCTAATAACATTCTAATCACCAATGCCCAGAAAAAACAGTTTTTAAATCATATGGCCGCCAGTCATGAGGATTGGCAGGTAAAGCAGGCTGATACTGCATTGAGACATTATACCTATTTTCTTTCACAGCTTCTGAAAGGGACTGCACCGGTTTCCTCGGAGACCTCCCAAAAGCTGGATGATATTGAAGATCAGATGCAGAAAGCATTAAGGCTGCGTCACCTCTCTTACAGCACTGAAAAGACATATATTATGTGGGTTCGTAGTTTTTATGCTTTTATGCGCGGAAAAGACCCTGCCCGGATTGAAGGGCAAGACCTTCGGGATTTTTTAAGTTATCTTGCAGTTGAGAAAAGGATTTCTCCTTCTACGCAGAACCAGGCTTTAAATGCCATTGTATTTTTGTTCCGTCATGTTCTTAAGAAAGACATCAGAAATGAGCTTGATGCTGTAAGAGCAGGGCAGCGCAGGCGCCTTCCTGTTGTTCTGACATTTAATGAAGTGAAAACTATCTTTACTCATATGTCAGGTGTGCAATGCCTTATGGCCAGGCTTATCTACGGATGCGGTTTCAGACTTCAGGAGTGCCTCAGGCTCAGGATCAAAGACATTGATTTTGAACGCGGTTTGATCATTGTCAGAGCAGGCAAAGGCGATAAGGACAGGAGAACAATTCTGCCTGAAACCATGAAAGATGACCTGATCCATCATATTACAGAAATACGTGACCTTTATGATCGGGACAGAAAAAATGATGTCGGTTCTGTCTGGATGCCCAATGCTCTTGAGAGAAAATATCCGAATGCCGGCAAAGAGTGGGGTTGGTTCTGGGTGTTCCCATCAAAGTCTCTTTCTTCAGATCCCCGAAGCCTTATTGTTCGCCGACACCATGTCCATCCGGCGTCTCTGCAAAAGGCGTTTAAATCAGCTTTAGAAAAAGCCGGCACAACAAAACAGGCATCTATTCACACTCTTCGCCACAGTTTCGCAACCCACCTTCTTGAGAAGGGCTATGATATCAGAACAGTCCAGGAACTGCTCGGCCACCAATATCTGCAGACTACAATGATCTATACTCATGTTGCTTCAAAAAATGTGCTTGGTGTCAGAAGCCCTCTGGATGGATAGTGTTTCTGAAAACAATGGATTCCCGCCTTTTCGGGAATTATGAAATAAAATATAGCTTAAAGCTTATAGCTGAACGCTGATCGCTTTTTTAGGACAGGCTACCGCCGCTAAGATGTTGCCCCCAACTGCGGCAACATCATCGATTCCCCGATATTTCCTTTTAAGGTCCATGCCCTTTCAAAACAGGAACCAAAACCACTGGATGCCCGACTGAAAACTTCGGGCATGACGGCCTTTTTTAATGTGACCGTTGCTAAATACTAAAGGTAATTTAAAGCAATTTAATGGAGATGTAAAGGGGAATTTTCTTCTGCCTACCCCTCTTTGTCCCATAGGTGTTAAGTTAAGGCGTAAGACGTTGTATTTAATTATGAAATCCCCCTCAATCCTCCTGAAATCATAACTCCCCCATACCCCTCTTACCTTGCCTACCGGCAGGCAGGTCTTAAGAGGGGGTGGCCGATAGGCCGGGCCTGCCTGTCCGGTAGGCAGGGGCGTTATTATTTAAGAGAGAACCCACCCCTGCTCCCCTATGGGAGGAACCTTCTGAACCTTCCCCTCTTTCATTTACTGCTTTTCATCTTCTTTTTTCTCTGATTTTAATGACTTCTTTTCAGGTTTGGAAGGCGGGACTGAAAGCCCCTTCTGTTTTTCTTCAGCAGGTTTCCTGATCTCCTTCTGAGTTTTTGCAGGCTCACGAACTGTTTTTTGTTGTCTTTCATAGGGTTGTATCTGCTGCGGGACAGCCTTTTTCTCTTTCAATGTCTCAGGTGCCTTAATCTTTGGCTCTTTATATGTTTTTAACGGCTCTGTCCTTTGCGGCAATCCGGGCCTTCTGATTTCTTCATCCTTTTTTTGTTCCTGTTTCTGTTGTTTCTGATATGGCTGTATCTGTTTTTGAGGAGCAACGGGCTTCAGCTCTCTTTGTGGTTCAGAGTCCTTTCTTTTTGGTTCTTCAAAGGTCTTTAACGGCATAGTCTTCTGTGGCAAGCCCGGCCTCATAACAGGAACATTCGGTTTCTTAACTAATGGACGTTCTATTTTTAGCTCCTTTACACGGACATCCCTGATCTTCTGAGGCGGCTGTTTTACATGTGGGATCTCTTTGAGTACAGGCATGATAGTCGGTCTTTGGGGTTTTATATCGGGTCTTCCGATGTTTATTCTCCCTTTTAGAAACGGATTTTCGATTACCTTCAAGCCCACCGGCCTTCCGGTTGTAAAGGTATCATTATGAATAACAGTTATGGCATTTTTTATATGTACATTTTTGTAAACATTTATTATTTCAGTCTTAAAGATGTTGATATTTATAATATTCACACTGTGAGGTCCGTAATAACCATAGCCATAATATATCTCTCCTGGAGCGAGAGGTACCCACGCCACATATGTAGGCGTTTGAACCCAGCCTACATATCCCGGGCCCCAATAGACAGCGCCTCTTGCCGGAGGAACCCAGCACCATCCGACTGAAACAACAAATGTCCATCTACCATAGTGATATGGCACCCAACCCCATGGTTCATACGAAATCCATACATAGTCACCGCCTATCCATACCCACCTGCCAATCCTGTAAGGGGACCAGTCTGCTGAAACTATAACTGTTGGTGTCCAGACATATCCGTATTCACTTAAATGCACCCATTTCCCGTTTTCATCCAGGTCATTGGAGTATCCCTCTAATTCTTCAGGCAAATACCTGTAGCTATATCTTCGTTCCCCGGTCTTCCTGTCTCTTTCGGTATTCCATCTTTCCCATTCATCCGAGGGACCCAATGCCGAAAGTTCTGCATAATTATCTTCCCTCAGGGATAAGGTCTTTCCTGAGCCGACTCTTGTTTTTCCGTTTCTGTTCTCAGCGTAAACCGCTCCCTTAAAGACCGAAATATCAGTGCCGCCGTCTTCTGCTGTATCTACTCTGAATTTTGATCTGTCATATGCCCTTATGGAAGAAACAGGTGTATCCATCTGTATCAAACTATCCCTAACCCCTTTGAAATTCACATATGCATGTCCCAAACCAAGATATACCTGAAAAGAATCCTTCTCAACAGTCAGTATCTCAAGAGAGGAATTTTCATCAAGCCTCAAAATCGTACCATCCCTTAGCTGAAGCTCAATCCTTCCTGCCTCAGGCGCCCATATTCTGTCACCATCCCTGAGCGGCATATTTATTGATGCAGGAACCCATTCGGATGTATCCTCTGTCCTGATCTGTACATCACCCTCCAAAAGACTTATGCGAAGATCCCCTGGTTCATAAGCGTAACCAGTTGCCGGCAAAATAAAAAAGATAAATGCAAAATATATAATTAGTAAATTTTTCATGTCCCTTTCCTCCTTTCTCAATGATTCTATTGTCTCATTAAAACAGATATTTGTGAAGATTCTGTGAATAGTACTGTCTCCTTGATCCTTAAAGAGGGATCTTTCGATTGTATCCCGCTTTCATAAATTAATTATGTCCTAACCAAGATTAAATTTATAATTTGACATTAATCTTTATTGTGATAACATTAAATCAAGAGGAATTTTCACATGTCTTACGGCTGATTATCTCATATGTCATGACCTTTAAGATTGTCAATTAGAAATTTACTTTACTGGCAGGAATTATGATATTCAGGGTATTCGATAAAGACGAGTTAAAAAAACTGTTCAATGTCATGGTCTCAGCCAATAAGGTCATCGGTCCGGTAGAAATAGGCAGAGACAGGGATAATAAACCCATCTATGCCTTTAATGAGGTGAAGAGCTTTGACAGCGTAAGATTGGATTACACCACTACAAAGCTCCCTGCAAAAAGATATTTCCTTCCATTTAAAGAAAACCTTGCTACATTCAGCCTGGATGCAGATGACTGGCAGAAAAAAGTCGACTATAATATCGACCGCCCTTTCATCTTCTTCGGTCTCCATGCCTGTGATATAAATGCATTGAACAAACTCGACAAGGTGCTATTAGGCAGTATCTATCCAATGCCGTATTATGCCGCCAAACGGGAGAATATGTTTATCATCGGGCTTGACTGTACCCCGCAGCCCTATTGCTTCTGCCGTTCAATGGGGGCTGATACAGCGCTTCATGGGTTCGACATGTTTATTACTGATGTCGGTGACCTTTATTTTGTAGAGATACTCTCAGATACTGCCTTTAATTTTCTAAAAAATATTAAGACTGCAGAACCGGTTGAAGATGATCATATCCAATATATGAAAGTTGTTTCTGAAAAAAATAAGAAATTCACAACTCATGTTGATACAACTGACCTCACAAAGATCCTCGATATGGAATTCCAGTCTGACGTATGGAAACAATGGGGAGAACAGTGCCTTGCTTGCGGGACCTGCTCAAAGGTATGCCCCACATGTTATTGTTACGGTGTTGAAGAAACCATAGACATAAACCTGCACGGGGCAAAAAAGACAAAATTTCTTTATTCATGCAATCTTATAGATTTTGCCGAGGTAGCCGGCGGTCACAACTTCCGCCCTGAGAGACATTCACGTCTAAAATACCGCTATTATCACAAGCACCGCGGTTTTGTAGAGGCCTATGAAGAATCTCTTTGCGTGGGCTGCGGACGCTGCGGTGAGGCCTGTCTTGCCGGCATCACCGTGCCTGAGGTTATAGCAAGCGTACGCGGGGAGGCAGGATAAGATGGACGCTGAATTAAGATTCGTCAATGTAATTTCTGATGCACAGATGAAACAGCACCGCAAAAGCGACTTAAGCACATTTGAATATACATACAAGGCCGAGATTACGAATATACACAGGCTCACTGAAATGGAAAATCTTTACAGGATTCAGATAATAGACCCTGAGGAGCGAAGGCAGTTCTTCTTTAAACCCGGACAGTTTCTTATGCTCGAACTTCCCGGCATTGGTGAGGCGCCGTTTTCAATATCTTCTTCACCTGCAAGGCATGGTGATGTTGAACTCTGCATACGCAAGGCTGGGAATCTTACAAATTTTCTTTCCAGGGTAGGGCGTGGCACTCATGTTGGAATCAGAGGACCCCTCGGCACGAGTTTTCCAATGGAACAGATGCATGGACAGAATATTCTTTTGATAGCCGGTGGTCTCGGGCTTGCGCCCCTTCGCTCTGCTATCGCATATACCCAGGATAACCGCAGCCGTTTTAATAGTGTAGATATTATCTACGGCGCAAAAGACCCTTCTCAGCTTCTGTTTACATACCTTTATGATGTGTGGCGCGCCGACGACATCGAACTCAGTATAATTGTAGACAAACCGGATACATCGTGGAAAGGGCCGACAGGATTAGTAACAAAGATAATCGAAAAGATGTTTGCTGAAAGAGATGTTTCTTTTTATAAAAATACATATGCCATTGTATGCGGACCGCCTGTCATGTTCAAGTTTGTATGCAACATGCTTAATCAAAAAGATATCCCTATGCAGAAGATGTTTGTATCTCTCGAACGGCGGATGCACTGTGGTATGGGTAAATGCTGCCGTTGCAACGTAGGTTCAACTTATACATGCCTTAAAGGCCCTGTCTTTGACTACTGGACTGTGATGAATCTGAAGGAGGCGATTTAGATGAATGATCCAACGCCCGTCAGGACCTATCTCGGTGTTCCGCTCTACCGTCCGAGGGTGGCATTCTTTGAGTTTTCATCATGCGAGGGTTGCCAGCTTCAGATTTTAAATAATGAGGCCACGCTTCTTGACTTCCTTTCATTAGTAGAAGTAGTGAATTTCCGTGAAGCGATGAAAGAGAGGTCTGATGACTATGAAATCGCTCTTGTAGAAGGCAGTATAACCAGAGGCGATGAAACCGGGCGGCTGAAAAAAATAAGAGAGAAAGCAAAGGTCCTTGTTGCTCTCGGTTCATGCGCCTGCTTTGGAGGTGTAAACCAGCTTAAGAACCGCTTTGGCCTTGACTGGGTCAAGAAAGAGGTTTATGGAGACTCACCTATAGAAACTGAATATGTAAGGCCTCTGGAGGATATTGTAAAGGTTGATCTGAAAATCTTCGGATGTCCTGTCAAGAAAGAAGAAGTCGAAAATATTATTATAAATATAGCTATTGGAAAGGCAATAGTTCATCCTAAATATCCGATCTGCACGGAATGCAAGGCAAATGAAAATATCTGTCTCTTTGACCTCGGAGAACCATGTCTTGGGCCTATTACACGCGGGGGCTGCAATTCCTGGTGTCCAAACAGCAGGTTCGGCTGTTGGGGCTGCCGCGGTCCTGCAGAAGACACAAATATTGAACAGATGAAAAAGATTATGAAGGAACATGGTTTTTCAGAAGATACAATACTTGACCGCCTTGAATGCTTTGGAGGTTTTTCTTCTTATGCTCAGGAATTACGGAAAAAATAACCATAGTAAAAATAAACAACCGGAGGTCAGCCTGAAGGCTTGACAGCTTGAAGGTCAAGAACAGATGAAAATTGATTGCAATATAAATGTTCATCACCTTACACGGGTAGAAGGGCATGGCAATATCAGGATTACAATCGAGGCCGGACAACTTAAGCAGGCTCGCTGGGAGGTTGTTGAGACCCCCCGTTTCTTTGAGGCAATGCTTGTCGGCAAGAAGTGGGACAATGCGCCCTGGATCTGCGGAAGGATCTGCGGTATCTGCTCCATCGGACATACCCTTGCAAGCATCAGGGCTGTTGAAAATGCCTTCGGGATCATTCCGACAGTCCAGACACAAAAACTGCGCATTCTTCTTAAGCATATGGAAACCCTTCAGAGCCATATCCTTCATCTTTATTTCCTTTCAGCGCCGGATTTCCTTAATGCCGGAAGCGTCTTCCCTTTAATAGAATCGCATCCCGATGTAGTGATAAAGGCTGCAGGGATAAAACAGCTCGCCAATGATATATGCGACTGTGTCGGCGGCAGGCGATTGCATCCCACAAGGACTGTAGTCGGCGGGTTCACCATGTTACCGGATAAAAAGGAACTTTCGAAATTCAAGGGGCGTCTGGAGAAAGTTGTAAGCGACCTTTTATTGACTGCCAAACTCTTCAAGACATTCAAGATCCCGGATTTTATCAGAGAAACAGAATTCGTATCTCTGAAAGCGAATAGGAATTATCCCTTTATCGGAGGTGATTTAATATCAACAGACGGTATACATAAAAAAGAGCATGAGTATAAGCAGATGACCAATGAATATATTGTTGAGCAGTCCACATCCAAATGGTCAAGGCTTTCGCGCAAATCTTTTGCCGTTGGCGCCCTTGCAAGGATAAATAATAATTTTGAGTTTCTGGACACCTCTGCCATGGAAATTTCCCTGAGCTTTGGGCTTAAGCCTGTAAACCACAATCCATATATGAACAATATAGCCCAGTTGGTTGAGTGTGTTCATGTAGTAAAAGAATCTCTCGGCCTGATTAACGAGCTCCTCGATTCGGAATGGGAAGAACCCAGACAGCAGGTTGTCCCAAGAAGCGGGACAGGGGTTGGGGCGGTGGAAGTGCCGAGGGGGATCCTTTATCACTGTTATGATTTTGACGAAGCAGGGCATATTATAAAAAGCGATTGTGTAATACCAACAAGTCAGAACCATGCCAATATCCAGCATGACCTTGAAGAACTCGCGGGCAGATATGCATCCGAAGGGATAAGGGATAAGGACATCGAGCTGCTGGCTGAGATGCTTGTAAGGTCCTATGATCCCTGCATTTCCTGCTCGGTTCATTGAATATAAATCCTTTATCGCAGAAAAAAAGATTCTTACCCCATATATTAATTTATAAATTTCCCCGGATTTGGACAGGACATAGTATTTGAGCGGTTTTTTTTGCCGATAGTCCTCAAACTAAATTTTAAAACAAAGAGGCAAAAACCTCGGAGCAGAGCGAGAATGAGCGAAAATATTATGTCCAGTCCGCTCATTAATAGTTTATAAATAATACGGGGTACTATGCTAAAAAATCCTTGACAAACGTTTTTGAAGGGAGTAGCCTTAAATCAAGAGTAAGGCTGTTCAAAGGCGGCGGTTTGGTTACTCTTAACCCGGAAGTCTTAGGATGTAAAGTCGCAGGCTGTAAGGTTGCAAGACGTATAGTCGCAGATGTAAAGTCGTAAGATGTAGAGAAGCAAGAAAATACCGGGGAGAGAGAATAAAAAAACAAACGCCGCCTTTTTTTAACTGAATTATTCGATACAAAAAAATTAATCTTTTTCAGTTTCTGTATCAGCCTCTTTTAATATCTGCTCCGGGGTCTTTGAAAGCAATTCCTTTTCTCTCTTTTCCCTCTCTTTCATACTGGCCTTTGAAACAGCCATCTGCCTTTCCCTGGCCTTTTGTCTGGCCTCATCACTAACCTTAAAGTCTCCTTCACCAAACATTGTGAAACGGAGCCATTTAAGTGAAAATTTCAACAGTTCGAGTTCGTCTCCCTTTATCTTCGCGACAACATCAGGCTCAATCTCGTATGCGTTGAGGAAATTGCTGTTAAATACAAAATCCCTGAACATATCGAGGTTTGAGCTCACCATAAAAAACAGGTCAAGGGATTTCTGGCTGAACTCGACCATACCGAGAGATTTTGCCTTTAAGACAACTTCCAGCCAGTCACTGTTCACCTCGTCATAAAGATCGGATTCCTGGTCAGCCCTCCATTCATCTATCGTCCATTCTTTGTCCTCATTATGGCCAAGACAATGGTCTTCTTTTATCTTAATAAAAAAATCCTCGCCTGTTTTTTTGTCATGCTTCTTCATGATGGCCATCCCTATTGGATAATAGCGGCATGTTACAGGGCGGTCTGAATATATGGTGCAGCCACCAGGTGTGACAAACGGGCAGGATTTCTCTTTATCATCATTCATCTTGAGAACAACAATCGGAAGAGGAGTCCCGTCTATCGAGCGCGGCACAGTATGTTGCATAAGAAAATCATGATAAGACATCCCAAGTCTGTTCTTTAACCTGAATATGTCATACGGAGTTAAATTTATCCTGATGCCGCTGCAGCATTTTGTAAAGCATCCAATCCCTGGATAGCACCTGAACTTCATCTTATCCTTGCGGGTCAGCTGCTCGGGAACGATTACGCTTTTCTGGAGTTTTCCCTTAACCTCTTCCATCTTTTTCTTGAATTCTTTTTCATCCAAAGCCATTATTTGTTACATCCTTTCATGCAACTTAACTGCTTAATCTGGAAATTTAGCAGCAATTATAATTGAGTACCCCTTCAATTATGGGGTCAACAAAAAGAAAGATTCCGGGCAAGCCGGAATGACAATTCTCCTGATATGACCTTTTCCGTCATTCCCGCAAGAGAAGCGTGTCGGGAATCCTTTTTTGGATGTCCTGCGCCTCCCCATATCTAAATAGTTACATAACTGCAATCATATTAATTAACCATGTTATTTTTATTATAACAAAAGAGCCGATTCCGATACCTCGGAATCGGCTCTTATTATAAAACCTATCGATAAAATCTACAGTAAAGGAACTATCAGAAGCGCAACGATGTTGATGACCTTGATCATCGGGTTGATCGCCGGACCTGCTGTGTCCTTGTATGGGTCGCCGACGGTATCGCCTGTGACAGAGGCTTTGTGTCCGTCGCTGCCTTTCTTATGTACTTTGCCTTTGTCATCGGTAACGCCCTCTTCAAAGGATTTCTTGGCGTTGTCCCAGGCGCCGCCGCCGCTCGTCATGGCAATGGCCTGGAAGAGTCCGGTCAGGATGCTTCCGATAAGAACCCCTCCGAGAGCTTCCCTGCCAAGGGTAAGGCCAACTACAACAGGAACAACAACAGGGATAAGCGCAGGGACCATCATCTGCTTGATAGCGCCTTTTGTAACAATGTCAACGCACTTGCCGTATTCAGGCTTGGCCTTGTATTCCATAATCCCGGGGATTTCCCTGAACTGTCTTCTGACTTCATCAACAATGCTGCCTGCTGCTTTTCCGACAGCTTCCATGAGGAGTGAGCCGAAGTAATAAGGGAGCAGACCGCCGATGAAAAGACCTGCCAGAACCATCGGGTTTGAAAGGTCAAAATAAAGCTGTGTGCTAAAGGACCTTGAATACTCCGCAAAAAGAACCAGAGCTGCAAGACCTGCTGAACCAATAGCATAACCCTTTGTAACAGCCTTTGTCGTGTTTCCGACTGCATCCAATGGGTCTGTAATGTTACGTATCTCTGCAGGAAGTCCTGACATCTCTGCGATACCGCCTGCGTTGTCAGTGATTGGTCCATATGAGTCGATCGCAACAACAATTCCCGTCATGGAAAGCATCGAAACCGCTGACAGGGCGATGGCAAAAAGACCGCCCGCCGCATCACCGCTAAATCCGCCGCCTAATGAATATGCGCCAAGTATTGAGGCAACGATAACTATAACAGGCGCGCCGGTTGACTTCATGCTGACCGCAAGACCGGCGATCACGTTTGTGCCGTGACCGGTCAGACTGGCCTTTGCAATGTGTTTCACCGGGGGATACTGCGAAGCAGTGAAGTACTCAGTTATAACCACGATCAGTCCGGTCAATGCAAGGCCGATAAGCGCCATCAGGAAAACGTTCATTTGAGTAAATGACTGATGAGCAGCTAATGAAGCCTGCGCTGATGCGCCTTTCAGGAACTCGCCCGTCACAAAATAAAATACTATTGCCGCGAGAACTCCGGCAACGGCAAGCCCCTTATAGAGGGCGCCCATGATGTATTGGCTTTTGCCGAGTTTTACTGCAAAGGTTCCGATAATGGAGGCGATGATAGATATTCCGCCGAGGAGCATCGGGAATTCAACCCATGCGCTGTCAGCGCCAAAAACCGTCTTGGCAAGGAGCATTGCTGCAACGAGCGTGACCGTGTATGTCTCATACAGGTCAGCTGCCATACCTGCGCAGTCGCCTACGTTGTCACCAACGTTGTCTGCGATAACAGCAGGGTTTCTCGGATCGTCCTCAGGAATTCCTGCTTCAACCTTTCCAACAAGGTCAGCGCCTACGTCAGCAGCCTTTGTATAAATACCGCCTGCAATACGGGCAAACACGCTCATGAGCGAGCATCCGAAACCGAGTCCCACGAGTGCATGGAATGCCTGTTCAGGGCATCCCTGCTTT
>JAKAKQ010000286.1 GCA_021813425.1 Nitrospirota bacterium | reverse complement strand
GATGCATACATTTATATGCTTCATAGCTATGTCATGTTATCCGGCTTGTGGCCGGGGGAAGGGAAAGAACATGGATAGGGTGGGTATGGAAACTGAAATAAAATACGAACTGACAGAGGAAACCACGAACGGTTTGCACAGGATCCGCGCACTGAAGGATTTTGCCAATGTGAAGGCTGGCGAACTTGGGGGCTGGATCGAGAGTGAGAGAAACCTGTCTCATGAGGGTAATTGCTGGGTATCCGAGGATGCACGGGTGTCCGGGAATGCATGGGTGTCCGGGAATGTATGGGTGTATGGGAATGCATGGGTGTATGGGAATGCATGGGTGTCCGGGAATGTATGGGTGTATGAGGATGCACGGGTGTATGGGAATGCATGGGTGTATGGGAATGCACGGGTGTCCGGGAATGCACGGGTGTCCGGGAATGCATGGGTGTACGGGAAAATCTGAACTGCCCATAGAACGGAGAGACGATATTTCCATAACTCCCTGTCCCGGAGCGTGGCGTACTGCGGCTGATGAGCCTGCCAAAAGGCGAAACAGGAAAGCTACGGAGTGAAAGAAATGGATACGAACATAGAGAAGAAACAGGCGACTGCCAGTAAAACGGCTATCGCGGGTTCTCAGGGCAGTAGTGGCGGATTTTTGAAGGCCGCTGACCTCGGGAATGAGATCGTGAGCGCGAAGGTTCTCGGATTTGAAATGGTTAAGTTCGAGAACCCTGAATCGGGGGAGAACGAAGAGAAGCCTTCGTTCAGGATTAGAGCTGGAGACGAAGAAAAAACCTTCGTTGTCAACAAAACTAATCAGAACACTCTTCTTGACGAAGGCTACGAAGCATATGAGGACGTGGTTGGCAAGACGCTTAAACTCAAGGCGATGACAACCACTTATAACTTCCAGTCCGTGAAGGGGATTCGTATAGTTGGCGTGGAGTAACACGCCAACACTATTTATGGTGATGAAAATCTATGAAAGTCGATAAATCTTACCTTGGAAAAACCGTCAAGCTCCGTACTAAATGGGGCAAGACTATTGTTGGCGTAATATATCATATTTCGCCGGCAGGTGTCGTATATATTGGCAACACTCTGTTGCAGCAGGGCGGGATCATAAGCATTGAGCTGCTGTCGCCGGAGGATGAAGAACCAGAGAGAGATTAAGATGGATAAAGAAAGGGAAGAAGTTGGGAGCAGTATCCGGCAGGCAATGTATTCTGCTATGAAGGCAAACAAGCGTGTGCAGGTATATGCTACCGGCACGTTCAAGGGCATTGCAGGCCGTGTAATGAAAATAGAGAGGGGCGGGTGCATTTTGGTTGGAGAAACCGAAGAAGGCACGAAGGTGACGCATCATCTGCGCCTGAGTGATATAAAGAGAGTGAGTGTATATGATGATTAAGAGGGATTTTCCCTTCAAACC
Source organism: Nitrospirota bacterium (assembly GCA_021813425.1). Taxonomy (GTDB): domain Bacteria; phylum Nitrospirota; class Thermodesulfovibrionia; order Thermodesulfovibrionales; family UBA6898; genus JAKAKQ01. The sequence goes on along the minus strand of JAKAKQ010000286.1, from coordinate 10,558 downwards.
GTTCATAATGGCTGTACAGCGGGCCTATGAGCATCACCTTAATGTACGGATATCATTATTTGGGCAGAGGCCAATATCTGGGGAAGTAAGTAGTGTCTCAAAGGAATTTTTTGTTTTGCGGAATGACTATTCCGAGACAATTGTGCCGTATGAGGAAATCAGGCTATTGACTGTATATGATACCACGGAGGTGCAGGAATGAACTGTAATAAATGCGGTATCAACCAACCATGCGCTGATCGGGAATGCAGAAGTGGGGTGTGGCTGCCATAACCCTACGCCGCGGGATTGAAGCCGCTGGACGATGGCTACGCCGCGGGATTGAAGCCGCTGGACGATGGCTACGCCGCGGGATTGAAGCCCCTGAAGAAAGCCTACGACGCGGGATTGAAGCCGCTGAAGATGTGAAAGTATATATCCTCACAAAAACCGGTCAGGTGCAGCTCCGCAGAGTTAGTATGAAAACCTTAGCGAAATCATATTTTCATACTGAGCCGATGTATATTTACAGGCATGCACGGCTGGTTTACAATCCGATTGCCGATAAGTGGGAATGGATCGGCGCAAAGCGAAAAAATCGCAGAAGCGGCAGAAAAGCAGCCGTATATGTAAGGACTAAACCAAGGCCTACAAAAAAGGCTGTATTGGCAGTCGAATTGCATGCAGAAACATATGTATATCGCAAAGGCACGGTACAGCCAAGCCCGATCCCAATCCTGATCGCTGACTATTTTTTGCATGTAAATGCTACCAAACACGATTACCACTGGCATGATATCGGTAACTATAACGAGGAGTGGCAGAATGGAATAGTTTCCGAGATTAACCATGAATTAAACGCACGGTTCGGTGGTGCATACTATATGTGGCCGGTATCTGATAGGGATAAATTCTCGGTTGGCGATACAGTCAAAGCCCCTAAAGGTGCAGAAATATTTGATACCATTGATGACCTAATAGATGCGATAGAAAACGATATCTTGTTAGCAATTGGCGAGGCAGAAGAGGTGAATTAGCATGAGAATGAGAATAACAATTGATGTGGACAAGCCGTTTAGCGAGTGGAATGTATGGTGCAACCGGATCGAAGAAGAAGAAGCGGGAGAAGTGGAATAATGGAGATTACGCTTGACATCGATAAGCCTTTTGCGGAAGTCGAGAAATGGCTAATGACAATTGAAACATGCCTGAAAGAATCGATATTTCGCGATTCCATACACGTTATATCCGCAAGCGAATCTGCGCATGGCAGGATACACATACACATTGCGACTGACTATGCAGTGCTTCCCGCGTTTGCGCTTCTGCTCCGGTACTGGCTCAGGGATGATCCGAGACGCCTGAGGATCGACATTAACCGCTTTTTCCATGGGCATGTCGATGATATACAGTGGGTGATGCGGGAATGATAGATGCACATCGACAGTACAGGATATACAAAAACATGCTGATAAAACAGGTTTCGGGGAAGACTATTTACCAACCACTGAACCACGGGATATTCGCCGATGATTATCCATGGAATCATGGCTATCGCTGCGTTGATTGCCAGTTAATATTTCTGTATGCAAACGATGCAATCACACACGCATTGCGGCATACACGCTCTTTTGGCGTAGGTCTTGATTTTGTGCATAAAAATGGCCGCATGGACTGTGAATATGTGGTCTGGGATGCAAAATTGGGGAAATTTATTGGTGACTATGTTTAATTTCCCCTTTTTTGCAATTCTTCAATTTGCTTGTGAATTTCGATCAATGCCTTCTTCTGCCATTCCATGTCTGCCTGAAATTTCTTGATAAATGGCGTTATTATAGGCATTACCTTTGCCATTGCGCTGGTTAGCAGCTCATCGAGGTTTACGGTTTTAGTTTCTTTTTCATCACTCATCTTATCACGCCTCATCTTATCACGCACTTGGTTGCATTGCTGGGAAGCCGGAAGGGCCAATATAGATCGACTGGTAGGACTGCCATTTTATCGATGACAGCTGAGAACTTATTCCCGGATATAGTTTTTCCAGCCCGTGCCGGTCAAATTCTTGCACGTAAAAAAAGAATTTGTGGATCGAATTATCAAATGCCCATTTGTTTACCCCTGCAGGCCTCTGCGATGCCCATATAAGCGTAATTTTTCGCTTTCGGGCTTTCCGGAATAATGACTTTAGCCATGGCTGCATCGACTGGGCAGACGAAAAATCCGTTAATTCATCGATGTAAACTTCGATGCTTCTTCCGTACCGAATCAATGCCTCAGACATCGCTTCCATTGCTTCCGGTTGGGCAGTAGGCGGCGGAATCCAGCGGATTCGATACGGCTTATCCTTCGGAAGTTTCCGAACAAATTTCAGCGGATCGCCCCTAATCTCCGGCAACGCGTTGAACTGCATTTCTTCGGTATCGACAACTATTAGATGTTTGCACTGTGGCATTATGGCAGCCTTAAAAAAATACGTTTTGCCTGAACCTGTAGTTCCGATCAGCCCAACATGCTGCCCCTGCTCTAATTCAATCATGCTGCACCAACTGCCTTGCGTGCCTTGATATAATGGCTTGTTTTGATGATCTCGATTGTGCCGACTGCGATTGCGCTTATTACCAACCCCATGTACTTCAGATCGATCATCGGCACGATCTGATTCCACAGGCCAGCCCACGCTTCGGCTTCTTTTTCATCGAGTTCCCAGCCAACGAAATTTAGCCCTACCGCAAGTTCGTGGTGTACCAGCACCGTGGTGTACGTAAGTGCAGAGGATAGGCTGGTAGGGGCAGCAGGTGCAGGTTCTCCTATAGTTGTATTATCCTCTGGTATCCAGAAATTTTCCTCTTCAGGCTGGTTCGTTGTATTCGGTTCTTCCTTCGGATTAGTGTTGGCTTTTTTCGGTTCTGACTTCGGTTCTTCTTTAGTTTCTGTTGGTGGCTCTGCAGTTGTATCGTCATTGATTCGCTGGAACTTGTTCGCCATATTATCCTCTTTTAATTATCCTCTTTTAATCTCCTGTATAATTGAGCGCTTGCGCATCTTTTTTAGTTTTTCTGCCTGATCAGGGTGCTCCTCGATAAACTTCTTCGTGGATTCAAGACTGCTGTACCACTCCCAATCGGCTTTGATTGCACTGCGCATGTCCTTCATTCTCGCTATTTTTGCCATCCTATTTGAAAAGCTCATTTATATCCTCTTTCTTTGAGCCTGACATTAGCGGCAGGTACATCTCCGGATCGATGCTGAGGTGATGCCGCTTGATGTACCACATTACCTTGAGCATCGGGCTTGACAACCAAGAGAATATCAGCAGCCCGATCAGTTCGCCAATTGACAGGATTATGGCCAGGTAAAGCGAAATGTCCATTTTTTCCCCTTTTTCTCTTTTTCCGGCTGCTTTGTCTTTGGTTTCTCCGGATCAGTCTTTAGTTTTATCTCCGGCTTGGGCTCACTGACTGGCTTTCCGTTGTGCATCCCCTTGCGCCTGCTTGTCTTTGAGAGATTTATCCTTGCGGCTTCAATTTGTTTCTGGGTTCTGGGCTTCTTCGGCTTAGGCTTTTTTTCAGGCTCAGGCACAGGCATAGGTTCAGGTGCAGGAGCAGGTACAGCCTGAGGTACAGGGTCTTTAGGTTCTTCGGTCATCTTTCAAACCCCTCTCAATCAATTCCCGGATCGCAGTGCTCCAGCGAACCCCATAAATCAGGCTCGGTTCGCTGTTTGACTTTGCCCATTCTTTAATGCGTTTTACCAGATCATCTGGCAGGACTATGGATTTACGGACAGGCATATATATAGTATCTCATTCTACTATAAGTAGATGATTTCTCCATATTAACACATAATCGAACAATCCTATCTAAAGATAATTATTAATAATATTTTATATATTCTGGAATGCAATACTATATTGATCAAAATGTCCGAAGTGGGCGTAATATCGTTAGTGGTGCTGATAGTGATTGGTGTGATGATCGGGACATTCGCAATGGATGTTATAAAAGTCAATCTCTCCGGAGCGTGAAGCAATGCCGTTTATTTTCCCGTATCCGATCAAGAAAGGCGTGTCTGTAAAGCCCCGAAGCGGAGTAAAAGGGCTTGGGGCAGGTGTCCCCGCTAAAGTGCCAGTAGGCGTTAGGTCTGCTGTAACTGCTTCAACACAGCAGTCAAGGACGATAAACCCAAGAGCACCAGCTCCAGTGCCAACAAGCATACTTGAGCAGTCCACACAGCACATTGCAGATATAAGCAAGACGCTGTCAACCGGAGTTATTTCCTCAGAGAGCATTGCGCTGCCTACATCTGCCGATATAATCGACTGCTACCTTAATACTACCGTTAATTTCACTCCCGGTGCAACTGTTTCGGGTTCGGTGCAAGCTACAACTGCACTCGAACAAATTTTTATCTTCGATGCAGTCGGGGCAGTCACCATGGTAATCCTCGGTGAACAGCTGCATATGCTTTATTCTGCATACTCAGTCCATAAAACTGATTTCCCAGATACCGCAGTTACACTGGTTGCCAGCACGCCTGGGAGCGCAAACTCTGTTATACAGATTCCATATCTCCGGCTTCCAGCTGCCAGCGGGCCGTTTTCGATGCAGCTTTACTTCGTTGGCTATGGATCACTTGGCCAGTGGGGAACGGCAAACGCTCCAACCCTTACAGCTGCAACCGGCATAACGTCTGCGTCTGTTGTCGTTGGTGTCGATGTGATCTTTGGAAATGCAGAAGGCGCTACATCTTACCTGAACAGCGCAACCCTGAGCGTTTCACAGGGAATAAATCCGCTTGTCAATAGAGTGCCGATGCAGAACCAGTCAATCGCGAACATGATCCTGTATGGGTTCTCGGCTGATGACGATCTTGGATACGTGAGGATAGTTACTAACGGCCAGACAATCGAGGGATATACAACCTATGGGCAGCTGATCGCAAGAGATGCTGCTATGATACAGGCAACGAGGCCAACGGGATTATTTTGGCTGCTTCCCAACTCCCAATTTGCCCTGAACTCATCGTCAACCTTCGACATCTTCGGTGCAACCGGCATAAGCACGCAGCAGATAACCGTAGTTATGTATCGTGTGGGGTGATTTCCCACGGGCAACCTTAACTTTACCGTTGTCGACAATGGCAGCGGTAAACCCCTTCCCAACGCAGAGATAATTGCAGACGTTGACAATGCAGCCTGTGGCTTCCTTGCCGTGGGGTGCAGGTCAGGGCCGGCATATACTCTTGACGGCTATACGGATGCAAACGGGAATCTGTCATTTTCCCTTCGGTACAACACATCGGCAGATGTAACCTATACAGTATCGGCAAATGGCTATTATACTCAGTCAGGAAATTTTTCGATTTCCGGCGCAAACATAGTTGACGAGAATGTATGGTACACCAAGAAGGTTGCGCTTGTGCAGGAACAGTCAACATCATATTCGCCGCCTCCCGGGCAGGGGATCATCGCAGGACTAAACGATCCCCAGCTGCAGGCAGTTGGCTCAGATTTCGCCTCGGCGATACAGGGAGCGGGGTTGATCGGTTCAATCGAACTAACGATCATCATAGTTGTGGTTGCAATAGCTATAATACTGTTTACAATAGCGATGGTGATACTATGAGCAGGAAAATTGGATATAGCAAAAAAGGCCATGTAAAGGGATACAGCACGCATAGACGTGGATACCATGTCACAGTACATCCATACTACCGCAGAAGCAGGAAGCGAAGGAGATAATAATGATAATTGGCAAAGTCGGGGGAACAACAGTTTCAGGGGGCATCGGCCCAAGGACTTATACAGCCAATGGCAACACAGTAACGTTAAACGGCGCAAGGATAAATTTTAATTCTAAATCCGCTTCCGCTTCCGTGCCGTTTTATGACCTTGTCTATTACGGAATACCGGTGTATGCGTGGCTTATCATTGCAGCGCTTGTCATTATCGGGGTGGCGATGTTTCTATGAGCGCCTACGATACTTTTTTATCTGCCACAGAGCCGCATGACCAGTACGGACTGATTGCAGTCGTGATCATGCTTGCAGCAGCATTATATTTCAAGTCCGCTGCATTGGTTCTGATTGCAGTATCGATTGTAATCGTGGTTGGCGTTCTCGTTGACCTAACAGCACATGGGTGGTCACATTGACGTACTTCTATAAACCTGCAGTTGGAAAATTGATAATTACAGACACTGACCTGCACGTAATCGGGCAGGATCAGAGTGCATACCAAGAAATAAGGATCATTAACCGCACACTCGACGACTCAGCGAACGCTACCAATGGCAATGCAGTCCTGATAGGGGGCAAAGATATGCAGCCATATGAGCTGGTCAGTGGCGCAGAAGTAAGATTTAAAGAACTTGCCCCGTTTAATGTCTATGTGAAGCAGCTGTACAATGGCACACCTACAGGCGTGTTAGTCATCGGCTGGATCGCATCGGGGAGGCTTGAATCATGACGTTTACTCTGTCTGATACACAAAAAACGGTTGTAATGCCGCTGCTACAGGAAAAGTATATCCGTGGCAGGGGATACGTCACTGTCTCCGCAAAAGGGCTTGTGAATGGACTATCGAATATTCCCAATGACGGCGCAGATTTCGGGCCTGACACAACACTGGGTGCAACCACGACAGGACAGTGGGGTGCTCCGTACACTACCACAGAGGGGAGACAAGAAGCAGTAAATTATGCTTCTGCCAATAATATTGATTTAGTATTCTTTGATGAAAATCTTACAATGACGGGTATAACTGTACCGAGTTCAGTGGCAATTATTCAAGCCGATGGAAATGGAGGGTATAACTATTCTGGTTCATTATCTATAATGTCAAATTCCAATGCAACGAATGGGCCTCTACATGGTTCAGTATTTATTTCTCAATATGGAGGGCCACCCGATGGGCAAAACGCTGCCGGATGGCAAAATGCCAATAGGCCCAGAACAAATGGTAAATTAGGGCAGAATGATTTTGCAATGACACAAACTGATAGCGGGGAAACACAGATAAATGCATCCGGTGGTACCAAAATACATTTTCTAATAGGAGGGGCCGAGGCTGCTCAGATTGGTAATCCACCAGGGGGATTAAATAGTCATGGTGGTTTTATCCTCTATAATGGCTTAGCTACAGAGGAAAATGGATTCACAGTCATTAGAGGCACTGATTCCCCACGAAGTGTTACTGCACCTGATAGCTCTCCTATTAATATGGTAACATTTCCGTCAGGCGGGCCCTATTATGTTAGGATTGGCATATCTGCAATTATGACTGCGTATACTTCCGGTACTTTGACATACACGGCCACTTATACATTGGTGGGAGGACATCAAAATACAGTATCAGGTACATTGAACAGTGTTAATGGACAGATTACAGATTCTGTAGAAGTATTGATAGAGGGTGGTTCTACAATCACAATTCAAGTAACGGGAACATTTGTAGCAACTGCTTATGTGGGCGCAATTGTAGAAGTGATGACAGCAGGAGCTTAAAATGATCTGCCCCGTAGCCCATTCCGTCGAGGGATACTGATGCCAAGGGCAGAACATTTCAAGAGCAGGAAAAAATACCGCAAATATGAAGCCTATATTCATATACATCACATCCCGCATCGACATCACAGGTTCGTCTATATCCATGGCAAGAAGCATAGGGTGAAGCATAAATGAGTGTGGAAACCGACATTGCAGAGCTCAAAAACGATATCGAATGGATCAAGCAGTCGCTTGCAGACATCAAGCAGAGCATCTCCATAAACCGCAGCCTAAAATATTCAATTGGCGGTGCGATCCTGATCTCGATGTCATCGCTGATAATTGCAGTGCTGCGGGTTTTCCGATGACAATATTCCTGAATCAAACCCTTGTACTGCCGTTTAACAAATTGATTATTAATAGGGAACTCGTTAACGTCTCATTCCTTGGCGGCAATTCTGCATGCAACCTGATTTTATACGGCATGGCAGGGGAGCAGCAGACATACAGCGTACAGGCAGGACAGATGATCAGGCAGGAAAAATACCGGCTATATGCCTTTGAAGTTCAGGGCAGCGGAAATGCCGCGATAACAATATCCTACCCAGAGATCATCGAACCGACAATCGAGATAACTCTGAATCCGAACCTTCCACAGACAATAACCAGTCCTCAGCTACCGGCTTCACTTGACACTAACGGACATTTCATAATCAGGCATTTAGACAGCAACGATGCACCGCTGCTGGCAAGTGCAGCAACCAGCAACCAAGGGATTTCAGTATCGCTCACAACTGCGAACACTGCCCAGCAAATAATCGCATCGTCAACATTAATACGGCATTTTCAAATACGCAATACTTCTTCTTCTACCGTTTACATCGGGACATCAACCATACAGGCAGTGTTGCTGTTCCCCAACTCCATGTATCTGTGGGACGCAGTCGCTTCCGAAATAACCGATTTATCCACATGGTACTTCAATTCCGGAACAGCAGGAGCGTCTATAGAGGTGAACTATCAGGCATGACACAGGTAATCGAAATATGGCAAGGCGCTGCGCCGATTACAATCGACTATTCTACATATTCAATCAATGTTAGCGTTGCGCCTGAGTTTTCGGTAAATTCAAGCAATCAGCTAACGTTGAACATTGCGTCTGGGCTGCAGATCAATTCAAGCAATCAGTTAGAAATTGTAATTGATAACGTGTACATTATCAACAATTCGGGAACAATCACAATTAACCTTGGCACGAATTATTCATGGGCAGGGCTTCATACCTTCAACTCATCGACAAATATTCCCCAATTCCCCTACGGATTCTATGCCCAAAACGTAAACATTAACGGATTTTTATCGGTTGTTAACAGCGGCTTCGGCTGCAATGGTGATCCAACGGTTCTTGGCAGCTGGAACTCTAATGCAGGCATGATTGGAATAGGAACATGGCAAAGTGAACCAGCAATATTTATGGGAAATCTTAATAATACATCGCCAAAATTACAGTTTATATATTACGATTATAACAATACCTCTTACAATATCTTAATGAGCCTGAATTATCAGGGATTACTAACACTGTTTGGAACGCTTAATTTGAACAGCAATTCAATCGCCAATTTAGCAAATTACCAATATCTCCCAAGCACCGGCACAACCCAGTATCCCCTTGGTGCAAGGTACTTGGCAGCAAACGTCAAATTTGAAAACGGCTTTTCAACCGATGTCTTCGTGATGTTCATTACCAGCGGAAGCCTAACAACAAGCAGTTATTCTGCATGGGCAACCAATGGAACATTCAATTGGGGAGTGCTGTATCCCGGCGGCTACATAGAATCATCTGCAGGTATAACAATCTTTTATATCTACCTTGACAATGTAGATTAATGGAAGTAAAAAAAGAAGAACTTGAAGAGATCAAGACTGACATCGCGAGCCTGTTGCGGGTGCTCACAAACGGAATGAACATGATCCTGCTGAAGATTCAGTCCCTTGAGTCGCGAGTCGAAAAATAAACTATATAACCGAGAACGAAATATATATCCATGGCATATAGCGAAAAGGTGCAGCTATCGATTGTGCACCTCTTCAAAGACGTTATCATGACCGCAATAGGAGCATTCGTATTCATCTACGGACTTGCCCATGCTGTGCCGCTTACCACGATAGCGGTTGAATACATTGGAGTTTATGGCGCTTACTTCGGCGTGCATGTATATTCAAGCAACAGCTTCTCCAAACAGGGCGTGACCTTATCCGAGCCAGCACAGAAACCATAGTGCTCGCATTCGCTGCGGCCTGCCTATTTCAGGGAGCATGGTCTATTGATTTTTCCCATGCTCATACAGTTTACCTGCCTACCATTGCGTGGACACTAACTATATCAGGCCAGTACTGGTTCATAGGCGGCTATGCTCTATTGTCGGCGGGCTGGCTCGGGCTGGCCACATACATAAAAATTACACGCCTGACGTTCCCGCTTTATACCTTGATACCAATAAACTATTATCTGACGCCATCATGGGCATACGGTTTGATCTGGAACGATCTCTTCTACGCCATAGCGATCCCATCCATGATGGGGATTGCGTGGAAATTTAAAAATATATGAGGGCTGAATATTTTGCTTCCGGGTGCTTCCGATCCACGTGTTTTTTTACGTCATCGAAAGAACCCTCAAACCCGTCAAATTTACAGCGATAGATCATTTATTGCCACTCAACCTTTACTGATCCTTCGTTGTCTATATTAATATATTGCGCTGTATGTAGGCCGTCATGGCCTTTATACTTGTTACAGCGTACATCTTTATATTCAACTTCCCTCTTAAGATTACAGCGTAGGAATCTGGGTTTATACGCGGCGCAGGCAATGTAATGTATTTCGGCATCGCACTTAAGCGATGCCTGAGTCTTAAATATCAAATTATTCAGCATAGAAATCTCATTGTAAGTGTCCTGTTGACGCTTGTATGCCCTTTCTCGTTCCTCTATTAGATCGTTTAATCTCTTTTTTGTTTCTTCAACGTTCATTTATTTCGCCTCTTCTGATATTTGGGGGGTCTTCTTAACAGAGTGACACGGGCAATTAC
>JAKAKQ010000311.1 GCA_021813425.1 Nitrospirota bacterium | reverse complement strand
ACCTCTTCGACTTTCCTTGCAGGCACCCCTAATTGACCTGCAATTTCTTCATTGTTCGGTTCTCTTCCAAGTCGCTGCATCAACTCTCTGGATGCCTTGGAAACCCTGTTATAGAACTCCATCAAATGCACAGGGGTCCTTATAGTTCTTCCCTGATCTATAAATGCTCTTGTAATCGCCTGTCGTATCCACCATGTTGCATATGTACTGAATTTAAATCCTTTTTGATATTTAAATTTGTCGATAGCCTTTATGAGTCCGATATTGCCTTCTTGAATCAGATCAAGCAAGGGGAACCCACGGCCGCTATAATGTTTAGCTATATTAATAACCAATCTCAGATTGTGCGTTATCAATTCATCCTTTGCTTCGGCAATAAGAACCCTTGCCTTATTAATCCTGTTCCACTGAGCCTTTAATCTGCCGATTTTCATGCCGGATTCCATCTCGACTTGTCTATATTCCATGCAAATTTCTTTCGCAAGTGTAATAAGCTTCACAGGATTAATGCCTTCTTTCTTCTTCTCATCTATCAATCTTTTCAGCTCTTTTAACGTCCCGTGCCGGGCAATCTTCCTGTCTGCCGTCTCAATGTTCGCCATCATATCGTCAAGCATTTCCAGGCTCATAATAAGGGCCTCATCCGGTTTTTCTTTTTCGGGGATGGTTAAATCCTCATTTTTTCTCCTGCAATTTAAGGTCTCCCCAATTTTTTTGTATAAAGGCATTGCTGAAACTATTTCTTTAATAAGTTCTCTCCCTTGTTCGAGCCTCTTTGCAAGCTCTGTTTCTTCCCCCTTGGTAAGTATGGAAATATTACCCATAGAATGGAAATATACCTGAACAAGGTCTTCTGTCCTTTCATACTCCCCTGCTTTCTCTTGCCCTGCAAATTTTTCTTCAACTGCGCCGGACTCTTCGTAATCTATAACTTCAACCCCCATATCGTGAAGAAGATCCATGAGATTTTCTAATTCGTCCGGTGAGAAAAATTCCGAGGAAAGGGCGTCATTTATTTCATCGTAAGTCAGAGTCCCCCGCTTCTTTCCTATGTCTATTATCTCTTCAAAGATATCCGTTCCCAGCATATATTTACCCCTCTGTTTAGATATCTAAATAAGTTATAACCCGTCTTAAATGCTCAACCTAACGTTAACGAATGTTAAAAATATGCATTACATACTGTGCAGTGGCCTTAAAAAACTTATAATAACGGCGGTTGTTCTAATAAATTTAAAAAGAAGAAAATATATGCTGAAAATTATAAACATAGTATATAATTTTAACTTTATTTTCATGAAAAATCAAGGTAAGTTCAATGTAATTTTAATTCACATAAATCGATTGTTTTGTGAAATACAATTCATACAAATACCGGAGGACAATCAAGCAATAGTCATCTTATGCAGATCAATAGTGGATATATCCATAGCTAATATCAAACATTATAATGTCAGGCGGATATTATAATGAGACTGTTCAGTCTCCTTCGAACTCTGTTAATGCATAGAACTTATATCCTTTTTCCTTGAGCTTCTTTGATCCGCCGACATCCGGCAGGTCAACGATAAAGGCCATCTCGGAGATTATGCCGCCCAATTTCTCTATCAGGGCAGCAGAGGCAAGGGCTGTCCCTCCTGTTGCAAGCAGGTCATCAACAAGTAGCACCTTTGTGCCTTTTTTTATTGCGTCCTTATGTATCTCGATCTTGTCCGTTCCGTATTCGAGAGCATATTCATGACTTATCTTTTCGGCAGGGAGCTTTCCTGCCTTTCTTATCGGCACGAATCCTTTGCCGAGTGTATATGAAAGCGCTCCACCTATTATAAAGCCCCTTGACTCTATGCCGACTATCACATCGAACTCGATATCTCCCTTAATATACCTCTGTGTAAAATTATCTATTACGAGCCTGAACCCGACAGGGTCTTTTATCAGCGTTGTTATGTCCCTGAACATGATTCCCTTCTTTGGATGATCGGGTATTGTCCTTATCTTCGATTTGATCGGCATTTTCTTCCTCCTGTTATTTATCCTGTTCGAAATTAATCCTGTATTTCTAACGGGATTTACATTCGCATTCTATTTCTTTAATCTTTGATATCGTTTTTAAAAGAAGTTTTTTTACGTTCTCGGAATTCTTATTCATTATGGATAGTATCATCTCCCATGTCACAGGCTCTTCGCCTTCTTTCCAGCAGTCATAATCAGTTGACATCGCTATCGTCTGATAACATATCCCTATCTCCCTTGCCAGTATGACCTCAGGAACAGTGGACATGTTGATAACATCTGCGCCCCATTTCCTGAACATGTGCGATTCTGATTTTGTGGAGAACCTCGGCCCCTCGATTGTAACAACAGTCCCCTGCTTGTGGTATCTGAGCTTGAGCTCTTTTGCAGAGCTTATCAGGAGAGAGCGTAAATTCCTGCAGAACGGCTCAGCCATTGGGGTGTGTATGACCTTCTCGTCATGGAATGTAAGGGGTCTGTGTTTTGTAAAGTCTATGAACTGGTCAACAAATACAAGGTCTCCGGGTCTTATCTTTTCCCTCAGGGAGCCGACAGCAGTAGTTGCAAGGATATGCGTGCATCCCTCTTTCTTAAGGGCATGTATATTCGCCCTGAAATTAACGCCGGTGGGGTATATTGAATGGTCTTTGCCGTGTCTTGCGAGGATGACAGTATCTATCCCGTTTATCTTTCCGATTGTAAGGGGTGAAGAAGGGCTGCCGTAAGGGGTCTTTAGTTTTTTGTCTTTCATATCCTTCATCAGGCAGGGATCATCCATCCCTGAACCGCCGATAATGCCGACCTTTATCTTTTCCATATCCTCTCCTTTATGAAGTGGTTGTGATTAAAAAGATAAAAGAAGGAGATAATGAAAGTCAAGGCAGAAGAGCTGAAAATTGGAAGATATACAAAGCCAGAGATGATTTTGTAATATACTTAGCCCACATTATTCATGAATTTTAGATAAACCGAAACAGAATGAGGCGGGATATAGTATTCGAGCGGTTTCTTTTGCTGATATTCCGACAGTATGTTTTTGTTAAATCAAGAGGCAAAAGCCTCGGAGCGTAGCGAGAATGAGCGAGAGTACTATATTCCGCCTTCCATCTGCAATAGTTTATGATTAATAAAGGTTGGAACAGTATATGCTCGCAGAATACAACATTCGAAAATAACAGCATCAATGAAAGATAAAAAAACATATGTCTGATAGCGTATCTTCTGCCAATTCCCTTTTCCGATCACTCTTAAAGTATACAGCCACACTCGGTTTCATAGGATACATCCCCTTTGCCCCCGGGACATGGGGAAGCCTTGCCGGTCTTATTTCATTTATATTGATCATGCCTTCCTTACAAACGCAGCTTTTGATAATAATAATCGGCGTTATAACCGGCATCTATGCCTCTTCTGTTGCTGAAAAGGCGCTTGATGAAAAAGACAGCCGGAGAATAGTCATTGATGAACTGATCGGTTTTTATGTTTCGGTCTTTTATCTCCCTCAAAGACCCGGTTATCTCATCATGGCCTTCCTATTATTCAGATTTTTCGATATAATAAAACCACTTCCGATAAAAAAATTAGAAAAAGCCTTGCATGGCGGTTCGGGAGTTATGGCTGACGACATCATGGCCGGCATATATGCAAACATAATTTTACAGATATGGATAAAGATTTCCTGACAGTTGTAAAAAAGATATCAGAGATACTTCTGAAAAATGATCTCAAGCTGAGCATTGCCGAATCATGTACCGGCGGGTTTATTTCAAACGCAATAACAAACCTGCCTGGTTCTTCAAGGTTCTTTGGGATGTCGGTAATATCCTATTCAAAAGAATCCAAGGTCTCGGTCCTTGGAATAAGCCATCATAAGCTTAAAAAATACGGTGTAATAAGCGAGGAGACCGCTGTTGCAATGGCAAAATCGGTAAAAAAGATTGCCGATGCCGATGTTTCCCTTTCGGTTACCGGCATAACAGGACCCGAAACAATGGAAGATAGAGAGGTCGGCCTCGTTTATATGGCAGTGGAATTCAGGGATCTGGCAGAATCAAAAGGAATGAAATTTTCAGGCAACAGGGAAGAGATTAAAAGGCAGGCGTCTCTCGAGGCCCTGAAATTTCTGAACCAGGTGCTGAGAACATGGATTTGAGATGTTTCGTTGCAGTTGAGATACCTGGATCCGTAAGGAGATCCATCGGAGATATTATCGAAATTCTGAAAAAGACAGGCGCTGATGTGAAGTGGGTGCATTATGAGAATATACACATAACAATGAAGTTTCTCGGCGCAACGAGGGAATCACTTGTAGAAACCATAAAAGATGCACTCATTAAAAAGTTATCACCTTATAACCCGTTTTATATTAAAATATCCGGTATCGGGTGCTTTCCGGACACAAGACGTCCAAGGGTCATATGGGTTGGGATCGAAGATTCAGACCTGATTAAAAACCTTCAGAGAGATGTTGAGGATGAAATGGTAAAATTAGATTATCCGGCTGAAAACAGGGCCTTTTCCCCTCATCTGACCATCGGCAGGGTAAGGTCTCCAAAAAGGATGACAGAGATGCTGAAAAGACTGAATGAGTTCAGCACACTGACTTTTGAGAATATAGAGATTAATGGTATAACTTTGATGAAGAGCGAACTTAATCCAGCCGGGGCAAAATACTACACCCTTGCTGAAATACCTTTTGGCAGGAGGAACTGATGTCAAACAAAGACAAGTTGAAGGCACTGGAAATGGCCATATCTCAGATCGAGAAGAATTTCGGGAAGGGTTCAATAATGCGGCTCGGCGAAGAAAGTATAGTGGAGGGCGTCCAGGTCACATCTACCGGCTCGCTTACCCTTGATATAGCCACCGGGATCGGCGGACTCCCGAGGGGCAGGGTTGTTGAAATATACGGGCCTGAATCCTCCGGGAAAACAACTCTCGCACTGAATACCGTTGCACAGGCACAGGCTACAGGAGGCACTGCTGCATTCATAGATGCAGAACATGCCCTCGATGTCAGCTATGCCAAAAAAATCGGCGTCAACATCGAGGACCTCCTCGTTTCACAGCCTGACACCGGCGAACAGGCACTCGAGGTGGCTGAAGCCCTTGTAAGAAGCGGGGCGCTTGACGTTATTGTAATCGATTCTGTTGCAGCGCTCGTTCCAAAGGCCGAGCTGGAAGGCGATATGGGAGATTCCCTTCCAGGTCTTCAGGCAAGGCTGATGAGCCAGGCTCTCAGGAAGCTTACATCATCCATATCAAAATCCAATACTACAGTAATATTCATCAACCAGATAAGGATGAAGATAGGGGTAATGTTCGGAAGTCCGGAAACAACCACAGGCGGAAACGCCCTGAAATTTTACTCTTCCATGAGACTCGATATCAGAAAGATCGAGAACATCAAGGAAAACCAGGAGATTATCGGAGGAAGGGTAAGGGTAAAGGTTGTCAAAAACAAGATGGCCCCGCCTTTCAAACAGGCTGAATTCGATATATATTTTAACCAGGGTGTTTCAAGGGAGGGTGAGATAGTGGACCTCGGCGTGGAAAAAGGCATCATCGAAAAATCAGGCGCCTGGTACAGTTATGGAGGCAGCAGGATAGGTCAGGGGAGGGAGCATGCAAAAGAATACCTGAAAAACAATGCTCCGGTCAAAAAAGAGATTGAAGACAAGATCATCGAATCCTTCAATCTGAAGAGATAAATCCTGTAAGATAAAACTTAGGAGTTGACAATGGACATTAATGAACTTTTAAAGACAGCCCATTCACAGGGCGCATCCGACCTTCATCTGAAGGTAGGGTCGTATCCTATTCTCAGAATACATGGTGAGCTTAGCCCGCTGACTTCCGAGAACAGGCTCAGCCAGGAAGACACCCTGAAAATTGCCTTTGCCGTCATGAGTCCCGGCCAGCGCGAGATTTTCAAGAAAAGGAACGATATCGACCTCGCCTACAGCGTGCCGGGGCTGGGAAGATTCAGGTGCAATATATTTATTCAGAGAGGCACCATAGGCCTTGTCTTCAGGGTAATCCCGATGAGGATACCCACTATCGAAGAACTTCTCCTTCCGGAGGTCATCAAAAAGATCTCTATGGAAGCGCGTGGTCTTATCCTTGTTACAGGAACGACAGGAAGCGGTAAATCAACGACCCTTGCCGCCATGATCGACAATATAAACTCAAACAAGACAGATCATATAATGACGATCGAAGACCCGATAGAATACCTGCACAGGGACAAAAGGTCCATTGTCAACCAGAGGGAAATCGGCAGTGACACCGAGTCATTCAGCAAGGCATTAAGGGCTTCATTAAGACAGGACCCTGATGTTATTCTCGTCGGTGAGATGAGAGATTTCGAGACTATCCAGACGGCTATGACAGCCGCTGAGACCGGTCATCTTGTCTTGAGCACACTCCATACAAGCGATGCGACAGAGACTGTAAACAGGATAATCTCCGTATTCCCTCCTTACCAGCACAAACAGGTGAGAATCCAGCTTGCCTCGATACTGAAAGGCATAATCTCGATGAGGCTTGTGCCAAAATTAGACGGCAAAGGCAGGGTCCCTGCAGTTGAGGTGCTGATCGCGACTGCAACGATCAAGGACTGCATACTCGACCCTGATAAGACCAAGTCTATACCGGACTTTATTGCACAGGGGACCATACATTACGGCATGCAGACATTTGACCAGTCGCTTTTCACGCTCTTCAAGTCAGGGTTGATTTCATACGAGGAAGCCCTGAGAAGGGCCACAAATCCCGATGATTTTGCGCTCAAGGTTAAAGGCATATCATCGACAAGCGACATCGCCTTTGAAGAACAACCCCAAAAGGAAGCACCAAAAAAGGAAGAGATGAAGATTGACAGATTCGGCAGGTGATGCGAAAAGATATTCTTTTAAACTTCTCGGTTACAGGGGAAGGAGCGAGAGTGAATTACGCGAGAGGCTTGACAGAAAGGGATTTTCAGAGGACGTTGTATCCCGCACATTAAAGTTTCTTAAGCAGGCCGGATACCTTGACGACAGGGCGCTCGCCGTAAATCTCAAAAGACAGTTCCTGTCGGACAGGCTGCTCGGATATAACGGCGCAAAAAGGTTTATGCGGAAAAGAGGGTTATCCGCGGAGGTTATTGATTCGACTCTGGAGTATGATGAAGATGCTGAGGTCCTGAATGCAAAAAAACTCATCGGGAAAAAGTTTGGATCGATCGGTAAAAACTCTTCCGTCAGCGAGAAAAGGAGGCTCTGGAATTTTTTTGCGCGCAGGGGCTACTCAGTCAGTGCGATAAAAAAGGCTTTGCATGAATATAACATCATCAGGGAGGATGAAGAATGAAAAATATTTTTTTGCTGCTGTCCGTTATTTTTTTAATATCTCAGGCAGGTTGCGCCAAATCATTAAAGTATTCCCATGAGGAGATAAAGGATTTTCCCCCGACAGTGCAGGAACATATAAAGAACCACGAAGTCTCGATAGGGATGACCAAGCTTCAGGTCAGGTATTCATGGGGAGGCCCTGACACCGTTAATGTCCTGACACCGGGTGAAGGCGGAAAAGAAAGAGTGGAATGGGTCTACAAAAAAGTCTTCTTCAAGACACGTCTTGTCTTCACCGACGACAGGCTGACCGAGATAATATCCAATGAACCCGGCATCGCAAAATAGATAATGACGAGCGCCGAGATAAGAAGCGCCTTCCTGGAATTTTTCAGGTCAAAAGGGCATGAGATTGTCCGGAGTTCGTCCCTTATACCGAGGAACGACCCTACCCTGTTATTTACTACTGCGGGTATGGTCCAGTTCAAATCGGTTTTTCTGGGTGAAGAGAAGAGGCAGTACACCCGTGCTGTGACCAGCCAGAAATGCATGAGGGCAGGCGGCAAGCACAACGACCTTGAGAACGTAGGACATACTGCAAGACACCATACATTTTTCGAGATGTTAGGCAACTTTTCATTCGGGGATTATTTCAAAAGAGATGCGATACTGTTTGCCTGGGAACTGCTGACAGAGTATTTCAGGCTGCCCAAAGACAGGCTCTGGGCAACCGTTTACGAAGAGGACGATGAGGCGGCTGAACTATGGAAAGAGCTGACAGGGATGCCCCAGGGCAGGATAGTAAGGCTGGGGACCAAGGATAATTTCTGGCAGATGGGCGATACAGGCCCATGCGGGCCCTGCTCTGAGATACTAATCGATCAGGGGCCAGAAGTCGGGTGCGGAAGACCCGACTGTGCCGTAGGATGCGAGTGTGACCGTTATCTCGAGATCTGGAACCTCGTCTTCATGCAGTACGACAGGGACCAGTCAGGGAAAATGAACCCGCTCCCGAAACCGAGTATCGATACAGGCATGGGGCTTGAAAGGTTGTCTGCGGTGCTCCAGGGAAAACATAATAATTTTGATTCCGATGTCTTCTCATCTGTCATCTCATCCATATGCAGCCATTCAAACAAGACTTACGGAGCAGACAGGAACACTGATACGGCGATAAGGGTGATCGCCGACCATATCAGGTCTATAACCTTTCTCCTTTCAGAAGGTCTCATCCCTTCAAACGAAGGCCGCGGTTATGTCCTGAGAAGAATTATAAGGAGGGCGTCGCGTTATTCGAAGAGTCTCGATATAGATGAGCCTGTACTGTATAAATTATGCGATGCGGTGTCTGGTTCCATGTCCGGAACATATCCTGAGCTCCTTGAAGAGAAACAGAGGATCAGCAGGATCCTTAAGCTTGAGGAAGAGAGATTCAATAAAACCCTTGAACAGGGCTTGCAGCTCCTTAACAATATCATCAGGCAAGTCAGGGATGCCGGAAAGACCTCGATCCCAGGCAGCGAACTCTTCAGGCTTTATGATACATATGGTTTCCCTCTCGATATTGTGAGGGACGTTGCCTCTGAAAGCAACATCAAGATCGATGAAACAGGGTTTCATAAGGAGATGGAGATTCAGAGGGCAAAGGCCAGGGCCTCATGGGCAGGGGGCGAGGAAGCAGCAGTGCCACCTGTATACAGGGATTTATCACAGAGGTTCAGGGGCACAGAGTTCATCGGGTACGATACACTCGAGTCGGATTCGACCGTGCTTGCAATTATCACAAACGGAAATATATCAGATGAAGCAGATGCTGACAGCGAATGTGAAATCCTTCTTGACAGGACTCCTTTTTATGCTGAATCAGGAGGACAGGCGGGAGACACAGGCGAGCTTGCAACTGACAGCCTGAAAGCGGTTGTGCTGGATACAAAGAAACCTCTTGAGGGCCTTCATATGCATAAGGTAAAAATAAAGTCGGGCAGGATAAAAACAGGCTCGAAGATCCATTGTTCGGTCGACAGTCATACGAGGCATTCCACGATGAGAAACCATACCGCTACCCACCTCATCCATACATCTTTGCGGAATATGCTGGGAGAACACGTCAAACAGGCCGGCTCATACGTATCCCCGGAAAGGCTCCGCTTTGATTTCAACCATTTTGATTCCCTTTCAAGAGAGACTCTGGACGCTATAGAAGATGAAGTAAACGGATACATACTCAGGGACATAAAGGTAAATACCATTGTGATGGAGACAGACAAGGCGATCGAATCCGGCGTGACAGCTCTTTTCGGAGAGAAATACGGGGAAAAAGTAAGGGTCGTGACAGTGCCGGATGTGAGTTCAGAACTCTGCGGCGGAACGCACGTAAGCGCAACAGGTAATATAGGCCTTTTCAAGATCCTCTCAGAAGGCAGCGTTGCCTCAGGGGTAAGGAGGATCGAGGCTGTTACAGGCAGAGGCGCATTTGATTATCTGAGGAAGAAGGACGATGAGATCAGACTTATTTCTGAGATCCTGAAGACCTCTGATAACCCTTCCGGGAGACTGGTTAAAATGTTATCCGAGATGAAAGAACTCGAAAAGGAGCTCGAAAAACTGAAAGGCAGGTCAGCGGCTGAGGACTCCTTAAAGATAATGGGCAAGGCGCAGGATATCAACGGCATAAAGGTCATCTCCCACAGGTTTGACGGGATGGACCAGAAAGACCTCAGGGTCATTGCAGACAATATACGGGATGGTCTGGGTTCAGGCATCCTTGTGCTTGCATCTGTAAAGGATGAACAGGCCTCGATGGTGGCGATGGTCACAAAAGACCTCACCTGCAGGTTTAATGCAGGGGATATACTGAGACATGTGGCAGCCTTTGCCGGGGGAAGGGGAGGAGGCAAGGCAGAGATCGCCCAGGGAGGCACCAAAGAGATCAAAAAACTGGACAAAGCACTCGAATCATTATACGATATAATCAAAAAAGCACATGGCAATTAGCTGTTGGCTGTTAGATATCCGAGTTTCTCACTGAGAGCTGATTAATGAACGTATATACGCGAACTTTGTTCCAATGGTTGTCATTCCCGCTTGCCGGGAATCTTTCTTAAAGCTACTAAGAAGGATTCTGGACAGGCCATAATGACAGAATAAAAGATCTTAATTGTTTTTTAATTAAAAAAGGAGGTTTTTATGTCTATGTTCGATATTTTGAGAAATGCGCTTCTTGCAGGTTTTGGTGTTCAGGAAAAGGTGAAGGAATTCGTAGACGAACTGGTAAAGAAAGGGGAGCTCAGCGAATCCCAGGGAGCAAAACTCGTAAAGGAATGGTCTGAAAAGGCAGAGAAGAACACAGATGAGATCAGCAAGAGTCTCAATGACCTGATAGCTAAAACACTCGGCAAAATGAACCTGCCCACCAAGGCCGATTTCGAAAAAATCGATGAAAAGATCAATTCACTTGCTGCAAGGATTTCAAAGATAGAAGAGACAAAGAGTTAAGGTCAGGAAGACCGGCAGATGCCTTTCAGCCTTCTGAGCCTCAGGAGAACATACAGGAATGTAAACAGGGTAAGACAGATAGTGAATGTCTTGCTCAAGTACGGTTTCGGAAAATTAGTCGATCAGCTCCACTTAAACAGGTTCGTGCCGTTCAGAAAGAGGCTCAGGTCATTCGGACAGTGGCCGCCGCTGAAGAGCCCTACAACACCTGAAAGGCTAAGGATGGCCTTTGCCGAACTCGGCCCGAGTTTTATAAAGCTCGCCCAGCTCCTCTCATCAAGGCCTGACCTTATTACCACACAATTCGCCGATGAATTTAAAAAACTGCAGGACAGGGTCCCTCCCTTCCCGACCAGCGAAGCAATAAAGCTAATGGAGCTGGAAACCAATCTCCGGATTAATCAGATATTTTCGCATCTCAATGAGGAGCCTGTTGCAGCCGCTTCGATAGCACAGGTCTATCACGGAACGCTCCTTGACGGAAGCGACGTAATTATAAAAGTACAGAGGCCCGGCATACAGGAACAGATCGAGACAGATATCAACATACTTACCATTATTGCAAATCTGATGGAAAAATATATCCCTGAAAGTGTCTTCTTCAACCCGACAGGTATAGTTGAGGAATTCACCAAAACAGTAAGGAAAGAGCTCGATTTCATTGAGGAGGCAAGGAACTGCTGCAGGTTCAGGAGGAACTTCGAAAATAACCTCGATGTATATATACCGAAAATCTTCGGTGAATTTACAACAGACAAAATACTTGTCATGGAAAGGATCGACGGCGTCAGGATAGATGATATCGAAGGCATAACAAAGCTCGGGCTCGACCGCAAAAAACTGGCCAAGACAGGGGTAGACGCATATTTCAAACAGGTGCTTGAAGACGGTTTTTTCCATGCAGACCCGCATCCCGGCAATATATTCGCAATGCCTTCCGGCACAATAGGGTTCATGGACTTCGGGATCGTGGGCAAGGTCTCTTCCGAGCTCAGGGAAACAATGGCAAATACATTCCTTGCTCTAATTCACAAGGATTTCGACAAACTCATTGACCAGTACCTTGAACTCGGCCTTGTGCCCGAGCATGTGGATCTGGACATATTCAGAAAGGAATTCAAGGCAGACTTGGCTGACTTCCTCGAGCCCCTTTACGGCCTGACCCTGAAGGAAATAAATTTCGCCGATTATATGAACACCATAACCCACCTTGCGATCAAGCATAAAATGAAGATACCTTCCGACCT
>JAKAKQ010000149.1 GCA_021813425.1 Nitrospirota bacterium | reverse complement strand
AACAGTGTAAAGCAGACTGTTGCCCTTTATTTCTCTCATAACAATCGACATTTTTCCAAAAGGTAATGGACTTTTTATGGACCGGAGGAAGGGGGAAAGGCTACGTGAACTTTCTTCAGATGGTCTGTAGTTGGGGTTTTTTATGAGTCCCTGTTTTTCTCCTTGACGAACTGCCTGATGACATGCTATTCTAAACATAGAATTTTAGAAGTTTTTTTGCGTTTATGAGGCCACAAAGACTTTTGACTTTGTGGCCTTTTTTGTTGAGGTCTTCTGAGATTTGAATTTATAAAAAGGAGGTAAAAGAAATGACTAATGGAACAGTAAAGTGGTTCAACGATTCAAAGGGTTTTGGCTTTATCACAAGCGAAGACGGCAGTGATGTATTTGTCCACCACACTTCAATCCAGGGCAACGGGTTTAAGAGCCTTGCCGAGGGTGACTCAGTAAGCTTTGATACTGAAAAGGGACCGAAAGGCCCCAAGGCGATCAATGTCGTTAAACTGTAATTAGCTGGAAAAGGCCTCTTCCTGGTGAAGGGGCCTTTTCATTTGGGAGGAACATGAACAACAACATAAATAGCAGGAAGAATGCGGCAAGGACAGAAAGACTGCAACAGAGGGTTGAAGCAGGATCTGTTGCTACACACTTCCCTGAGGTTGCGGGCATCGTCATTAGCATGATGTACAATCAGCGGGGAATACAAAAATCTTTACCCCGGGTCGTTAATTTCTTTCCCAGCAGTTATGCCCTTTTCAAGGTAGAATGTTTGAGCAAGGGCTGTGTTGATGGCGGGTTCGATCTCACTCAGATTATCACTGCGATGATCGGAAACCGCAGAGAAGCGTCAAAAGGAGAAATCAGTTGTGAAGGCGATGGTTCTTCTGCCGACCACTCAGCTATTGTCTACGAAGTTGCCATAAAATACACATAAGGGCGCTGAACAGGGTCAACTTATATATCTGTTGCCTTTGCAGATGTTGATTATGAGATTGTAAGATCAAAAAGGACATGCTTCTTTGATTTCTCATCTGGTAAAATAAATACAAGGAGCGTGAAATGATACGGCATCGGAAACAATCTGCCGGTTCTGGCAAAGGGCCTTTTGAAAAAGAAAAGTCCAAAGACCGGGAACCAGAAGATGTTAGTGAAGACAGCTGCAGGTGTAAAGAAGTGTCGAAAAAGACACTCCCTGAAATGCTCAGACTTATGGTAAGCGATCTGGCCTTCTGGAGAAAGGCGAAAGAGCATAAATAAGGATCCCGATAGATGTCCTGTATGCTCCGTCTGCTCTCCAAATTTCTTCTTTCGGTCTTCAGAAATTCCGCATGTTTATTGAAACCACCAAAAAAGATATAATAAGCACTGCTAACGAACGGATTTCCGGTAAAAGGGGATATAAAACAGGCTAAGCATTTATGACACACCATATTCTGGATACAGAAAAAAACATACCTGTGGATTTCGATGTTTTTCTGGAAGACATTCAGAACAGGGATATCATCTATATCGGTGAGTTCCATCAGGTCCAGGAAATTTTAGCCTTTCAGATCGATATTATTTCAGGACTTCTGCAGAGGGGCTTTCATCCATCCATAGGGCTTGAGATGTTCAACGTGCTTCAGCAGGAGATACTTGATTATTACACTGAAGGTGTCATCACGTTTGAACAGTTAATGAATCTCTATGACATGGGGCCCGAGGGGTTCGATCTGAAACATTACAGAAACATTATAGATATTGCTTTAAAAAACAAGCTGAAGGCGATCTGTCTGAATATCCCGCGGGATATCGCATCATCTGTTGCAAGGCATGGACTGGACAGAAAGGAGCTCGATGGCCTTTACCTGAATGAACAGGATATTAAAAATTGCAGCGATGCATACAAGAAGGCTATTGGCAGTGTTTATAAGAAGCATCCTCACGAGGAGATAACAGAAGAGAACTTTATCCTCTCACAATCGATAAAGGATGAGATGATGGCAGAGACTATCGTGCATTATCTGAAAACCGGCAATGTACGGACCCCTTTGATCGTTATAACAGGCAGAGGGCATATCGAACACTGGTTGGGGATACCAGAAAGGGTGAAGGGGAAAATGGTCAGGAGAGGAGTATGCCCGTCTGATGTCTTAATAGTCGCTGTCCATGAAGACGAATATTTTGTGCAGAACATAGCCGATTATATTGTTTTTGTATAAACAAGAGCATTTCGTGATATTCTATAATGGTTTTAAAGAGAATCTTTAACTCGATGAAAAGATCGCATTATCTCATATGGCTCGGCATCTCTGCTGCTGCAGGCACCGCCTTTGGTATGTTTTCTGACCGGAAACAACCGGCAAGGGGAGGACTCCTTGGCGTAACTGCAGGCGTTGTTGCCGGTTCAGTTGCTGCAGGGATTTACCAGTACGTAACAACCAGAGAAAATATCCCCTATTACTCCAAATTGTCTCACCTTTACGACGAAATCAACACGGTCTGAGCTAAATGCATTTTTTGGGTTAATTAGAACTAATGAAATCGCATCTTGAAGATGAAAGTGGTTGATCGCTGCTGTGTTGGAAAAGGTCTCAGTGTTTTTTGTTGAACTTTATGGTAACTTCGTAGGCGATGTTTGCATGGTCAGGGGCAAGATCAGCGTTTTTTCCGCAGCAGGCGAGGGTGCCTTTTTTAAGCTTTGTATGTTTTCTGATCATCTCGATAATAACCGGAGTCAGATCAAAGCCTCCGTCGATACATCCGCTAATCATACAACCCATGTTAAAATATGCATAACCAGAGGGGAAGACGTTAACTGTGCGCTGCATAAGTACCGGATTAGATCCTTTTCTGAAATAAGTCATCTGTATCACAATGCCGTTGACTTCAGGGAAGCGGTCGGAAACCAACCCCGCAGCAATCCTCTGTTGCTTTATTAAATCCATCTGTGCGATATGGTTCTGTCTGTGTGCCATGTTCTCCTTTAAAAAGTATATTCCCCCTGCATGCAGGGGGAATTCTATCAGTCAATCAATTATAATTTTGTTACATTGATCGCCTTGGGTCCTTTTGGACCCTTTTCGATATCAAAGCTGACTGCATCACCCTCGGCAAGGGACTTAAACCCATTGCTCTGGATGGAAGAATAGTGGACAAACACATCGCTGTTGTCTTCGGTTGTGATAAAGCCGAAACCCTTTGACTCGTTGAACCACTTTACTGTTCCGTTAGCCATCTTGATTACCTCCCGTGTCTAAACTGAAGTCTCAGGGCACTGACAATAAAAAAGGCCTCAAAGCTAAAAGTCTTTGCGGCCTTATGATCATAAAACTTCTGACACTCTGGATAAGTATAACATATCTTCCGTCTTTTTGGGTGGTTTTTTTACATTTCCGGGCTCGCTTATTTAAGAGGTGAGATTTAAAATTGATGTCCGTTCAATTATGAGGACCATATTAAGCTGCAGATTATGACTTAAAGCTGTACTTCAGTTAAAATATATGCGTGATACAGGCAAGCAATCTTTCAAAGGCATACAGCACCCAGGTAATATTCGATGATACGGGCTTTACGGTCAATGCCGGGGAGCGTATCGGGCTTGTCGGCAGGAACGGTCATGGCAAGACCACCCTCCTGAGGATGATAACCGGGGAGGAAAGGCCAGATTCAGGTGTAATCAGCATCCCCAACAACTATACAGTCGGTTATCTTTCCCAGCACCTTAAGTTCAGCGAAGATTCCATACTCAAAGAAAGCTGCCTCGGCCTTAGACCCTCTGATGACGGCAGAGATGAATCTTATAAAGTGGAGACGATCCTGATGGGCCTCGGGTTTTCGACAGACGATTTCTTGCGTCATCCCATTGACCTCTCCGGAGGATACCAGGTCCGCCTGAACCTTGCCAAACTTCTTGTCTCCGGGCCTGACTTGCTTCTCCTTGATGAACCGACGAATTATCTCGACATCGTCTCGATACGCTGGCTCACGAACTTCCTGAAGTGCTGGAAGGGAGAACTTATCCTGATTACCCATGACAGGGAGTTTATGGATAGTGTTACTACACACACTATAGGTATCCATCGCAATAAAACAAGGAAGATTGCCGGACACACAGATAAGCTTTATCAGCAGATAATCTCGGAAGAAGAGGTCTATGAGCAGACAAGGGTCAACGAGGAGAAGAAGCGAAGAGAGGTGGAGCAGTTTATTAACAGATTCAGGGCTCAGGCAACCCGTGCCAGGGCGGTGCAGTCGAAGATAAAGGCGCTCCAGAAGAAGGAGAGGCTCGAAAAACTGTCCGGGATAAAGGACCTTGAATTCGAATTCGTTTCAGCGCCCTTTACAGGGAAAGCACTTATAGAGGCAAAAGAGATCTCCTTTTCATTTGATCCCGAAGTTCATACTCTCATTGATAGTTTAAATCTGACAATCGGCAAAAAGGACAGGATAGCAGTCATAGGGAAAAACGGAAAGGGCAAGACAACGCTGCTGAACCTGTTTGCTGGTGAATTGCAGCCCCTCCAGGGAGCGGTGATGCACCATTCACAGCTAAGACTTGCCTATTTCGGCCAGACCAACATTCAGCGGCTCACTCCTGAAAAGACAGTGGAAGAAGAGATCCTCGATGCTCAACCTGATTACAACAGGGGCGCTGCACGGACTATCTGTGGCCTTATGATGTTCGAAGGCGACAGCGCACTCAAGAAGATAAGCGTGCTTTCGGGAGGGGAGAAAAGCAGGGTGCTTCTGGGCAAGCTTCTTGTCAGTCCCTCCAATCTTCTTATACTGGATGAGCCTACTAACCATCTCGATATGGAATCAATCGACTCTTTGCTTGAGGCTATAGACGCCTTTCAGGGCGCTGTAGTGATCGTCACCCACAGCGAGATGATCCTGCATGCAGTGGCCACAAGGCTTATTGTTTTCGATAACGACAGGGTAAAGGTTTTTGAAGGCACGTACCAGGACTTTCTCGAAAGGAGCGGCTGGAAAGATGAGGGCGAAGCATCAGTCCACAACAGACAAAATACGATAAAGAAGGGCAACGGGATGAACAGAAAAGACTTGAGAAGGGCAAAGGCTGAATTGATAAATGACCGTTCAAGAATCCTGGTGCCGCTTCAGTCAAGGATAGCCGAAGTGGAAGAGGCCATCACCCGGCTTGAACAGGATATGAATCATGATACACAGGCGCTTGTTAAGGCTTCTGTAAAAGGGGATGGAGAATCCATCGGGAGGCTGTCCGTATCCATCCATGAGACGAGAGAAAAAATAGACGTCCTCTTCGATGAACTTGAAACACTCACAGGCAAGCTTGATGAAAAATCAATAGAGTTTGAGGAAAGGTTCGAAGCGCTAAAGGCTGCAGGCGGGTAAAAAGATAGTGAGACTTCATTGCCTTGCTGACGTATGATTATCGCTCTCTGCCTGTATGACACGTCTGTATTCCTCATATGGCATTTTTGAGTGCCAGTTCCCGGTGACCATGCCGAGCCCGATAACGAAGTAGAACAATATAATCAATACGGCCGGATAAAAATAAGGTTGGAATGGTTTGCGTTTTCTGCCTGTCCCAATCGTTATCCCCAGCGCCCCTTCAGATGGGCAGTGACTGACGCAGGTCATACAGCCGAAACACTCGGCTGAACTAATCACACTATTCTTCTCGACATCTATCAGCGCAGGGCAATTTGTGCTGCATGCACGGCAATGTGAACATCTTTCTTCTGTGCGGGCAATTTTAACAGGGCTTATTTTACTCAGAAGACCGAGCAGTGCGCCGTATGGACAGACGTATCTGCACCAGAAGTTTTTGTAAAGCGCTGAAAGGACCACAATACCTGAAAGGACCCAGAAGGTTGTGCCGGACATTCTGGTAAAAAACTGCATAGTCTTTACATCGACGATCTTGTAATAGCCTGAGATGAAGAAAAGCACCATCATATTAGGCATCATCGCAACACCGATGAGCAGAAGGAAAAGCGCCATCAGAATATATTTTACCGACCTTATCGAAATATCCGTATATTTTTCCATTCTGAAATTTTTTCCAGAAGCCTTTTCCCCGAACATCCATAAATACTGAGACAGGGTGCCTATCGGACATATCCAGCCGCAGAAGCCTTTTTTAAGAAGCATTGACACGGTTGCGATAGAGACGAACATAAAAAGGGCAGCCGGATGAAAAGGCTCTATCACCCCCGTGAATAAAAAATATTTAAATGATACGAGACCGGCTATGGGCATAAATGCATCGACCGAAGGAGGGCGGCTCACAAATGCATAACCCGGCGTTTCGAAATGCCGGACAAAGCAGTAAAACTGATACCCTATCACACCGGTGAGCAGAAGGAAGAAGAACTGCACAGCATATCTGACCTTTCTGATATATGTCTTATCGGAAAACATTATATCTTAGAATAAAGCCTTTATCCTGGCATGTATATGACATGGGTCATGTTCCGGATTTTGTTGATATCAAAGGAAGCAATATTAACCCAAAAAATGCATTTCAAATAAAAATTTGAAGGGAAAGGACATCATATTTTTATGAAAGACGTTCGATTCCATAAGTATCCGAATTGCGACATTATAAAGTTTTTTGGAGCGTGTCCCTGCAATGATTGCATTTTGGGGGTTAATTGGATTTTTGGTTAAAAATAATGACCGGTTTCAGTCTATGCCGAGTTCTTTAAGCCTTTTCCAGAGGGTAACCCTGCTTATCCCAAGATGTTTTGCAGTGAGGGTCCTGTTTCCTTTGTACATTGAAAGTACAGAACGTATCTTGACACTGTTAATATTACTTTCGGCTTCCTCTGTCTTTTTATTGATGAAAACATAGTCCGGCAGGTCAGAGGTCTCGATAGTGTCGCCCTTGCAGGTTATCGTGCAGTGTTCAAGAGCATTGATCAGCTGCCTTACATTGCCGGGCCAGCTGTAATTTTGTATAACCTCCAGGGCATGCGGGCTTATCCTCCGTATCTCTTTGTTGTTTACTATGGAGATTTTTTTTAGATAATGAAAGGCAAGGACAGGGATGTCCTCTATCCTTTCCCTTAAAGGCGGTATCTGGATGAAAATGGAATTTACCCTGTAAAAAAGATCTTCTCTGAATATATCCTCTTGTATGAGTGTATATAAATTTTTGTTCGTTGCCGAAATAAGTCTTACATTCACAGGGATCGGGTTATGATCTCCAACGCGTTCTACAACTTTTTCTTCAATGACCCTCAGGAGTTTTGCCTGCATTATCAAAGGCATATCTCCGATCTCATCGAGAAAAATTGTGCCGTTATGCGCGGCCTCAAACCTCCCGGTCCGGTCACTTATGGCGCCGGTAAACGATCCCTTCTTATGGCCGAAGAGTTCGCTTTCAAGGAGGTGTTCGTTCAGTGATGCGCAGTTCATAGCAATGAAAGGCCCGTCTTTTCGCCTGCTCAGCTTATGTATAGCGCTGGCAACAAGGTTCTTGCCTGTGCCGCTCTCGCCGCAGACCAGAACAGGGGCTTCGCTTACAGCAGCGTTCCGGACCTGCTCATACAAATTCTGCATCAGAGCGCTTTTCCCGAGAAGACCCATAAACCAGTATTCCTTTCTTAATTCCTGCTTCAGGTCTTCGAGCTCTAATTCCTTCATATATAATGACGTGATGTCCGTCATTGTTTCTACAGCGCCGATTATTTCATTGTTGTTATCTCTCAAGACAGTAGCATTTTTTAAAAGATAGACAGCCCTTCCGTCTATGGCCCTGATACGGCATCTCTTGTTGCATACCGCCCCTGTCTTGAAAAGGTCGCAACTTTTCTGTCTTCCCGATTCACTTAAAATTACACATGTATCGGTGTCGAGCATAGTGCACTGGTTCCCTAAAACCTCTTCTTTCCGATAACCTGTTATTTCTTCAGCAGCCTTATTGAAAAAAAGTACTACCCCTTCGGTGTCTACGACCATAAGGCCATCCCTCATGGTTTCAAATATCCCCATCAGGAACTTCGGATCTTTTAAAAATTTGTCTATCATAATAATTAGAGTTAAAAATAGAACCAGATGTTAATTGAGATTAACAAAAGTTAATCATGTTAAATAACATGATTAACGAATTAACACCAGAATGTCAATAAAAAAGTTCATGATTTTAGTTATCTATTTAATATTAAAAGAAAATAATATTTTCTCATGACAGGCATGGAACATGCTTTTAAATGTAAACATGATATTGAGAAATGCAACGAAACAGAACAAATGAGGGAAATATGAAAAAGATATTGATCGCTGTTGATGATACAAAAGGTTCGAAGGCCGTATTAATGGTCTTTCACTATTTTGTTATGACGGCTGTAGAGGTAATCCTTCTTCATGTGGAGAGGCTGGAAGGGAAGTCACTTATGATCGATATGCTTGGGGAAGCCGAATTGTCAGCATTAAGGGAATCATTGAAGGACACAGAACATAAAGAAGCACTGGACAATAAGGCTGAAAACATCCTGAATTTCTATAAGAAGGAACTACAGAATAATAATATATTCAACGTAAAGACAGTTATAAGGGAAGGGAATCCTGCTGAGGAAATCCTTAAGGTTGCCGGGGAAGAAGGTGTCGAACTCATAATCATGGGCTACAGTGGTAAGAAATGGTTAAACAGACTGATTACCGGTTGTGCTGCCAAAGAAGTTGAAAAGAATACAAAAATACCCATACTTATAGCAAAAAAACCTTTTGTATATAAAGAGGTTTACAGCTTGAAAAGTGCTTATACTGCCATTTTAACCACAATGGCCGTTGTTTTTGGATTGTTTTTCCTGAGCATATTGATTTTGGAGGTAATTCTGCAAAGATGGTAATTTGTGCCTTATCATTTTTAATTGTCAAAAAACAAAAAGAGGTTAAAAAATGAAAAAGATACTAATTGCGGTTGATGATACAAAGAGTTCAAAGGCAGTTTTATATACCTTCCATAATTTAGTCAAACGCCCTGAGGCGGTGGTCCTTCTCCACGTGGAAAAACTGGAAGGCAAGTCATTAATGATCGACATGCTGGGTGAGGCCGAGTTATCGACATTGAAGGAGTCTTTGAAGGGCACGGAGTATAAAAAGGAACTGGACATGAGGGCCGAAAAGATACTTGATTTTTATAAAAAGGAACTAATGGACAATGGCCGGATCCGTGTGAAGACCATGATAAGAGATGGTCATCCGGCAGATGAAATCCTGAGAGTTGCAGAAGATGAAGGTGCCGAACTCATAATCCTTGGGTATAGTGAAAAAAAAGGACTTAACAGGCTCATTACCGGATCTGTTGCCAGGGATGTAGACAAAAAATCCAAAGTCCCTGTGCTTGTGGCAAAAAAACCTGCCATGATGTGCGAGGAAGCTTATACATGGAGGGATGCTTATTATGCAGTATCACTCTTTACAGTAGTAGCTTTAGTTATGTTTATTTTAGGAGTTGTTCTGGAGAAAAACGGGGCGTTTCTGCCTTGATATTAAAAACATAGAAAGAAAGAGAGGAACAAAAAATGAAGAAGGTATTGATCGCAGTTGACGACACAAAAGGTTCAAAGGCCGTATTATCGGTATTCCAAAATCTGGTAAGGCCTCCGGAAGAAGTAATCCTTGTCCATGTAGAAAAACTGGAGGGCAGATCATTAATGATCGATATGCTCGGTGAGGCCGAGCTGTCAACATTGAAGGAGTCACTTAAGGGCACGGACTACAAAGAAGAACTGGACAGGAAGGCTGAAAAGGTCCTGAACTATTACAAAAAGGAACTGGAAAATGGCGGCCTGATCAGGATAAAGACAGTGATAAGGGAAGGGGTTCCTGCTGATGAGATCCTCAGGGTTGCTGAAGAAGAAGAGGTCGATCTTATCATCACCGGCAGCAACGGGAAGAAAGGGATGTTAAGGCTCATCACCGGATGCGTCAGCAAGGATGTGGAGAAAAGTTCAAAGGTCCCAGTACTTGTTGGAAAGTCTGACGCGCACGAGAAGGTTTTCGATGTGAAGGAAGTCATTGCTGCTGTTTAATATGTAACAGGAAATTATTAATTTTTGTTCAGTTAAAAATAGGATCTTAGGAGGAAAAATGAAAAAGATAATGATTGCTGTTGACAATCCAAAAGAATCGCAGGGAATATTGTCATTATTCCAGAATCTGCTCTGGTCACCTGAAGACATAATCCTGCTTCATGTCGAGCAGCTGGAAGGCAATGCCTTGATGACAGCCATGCTCAGTGACGCTGAGATGTCTACATTAAAGGAATCACTGAAGGGAACAGAGCATAAAGATAGACTTGACATGAAGGCCGGAAAGGTCCTGAGTTATTACAGGAAGGAGTTGGAGAACGGAGGCCTGGTAAATATCAAAACCGTGATAAGGGAAGGACATCCTTCAGAGGAGATCCTCAAGGTTGCAGAAGAAGAAAAAGTTGATCTCATTATTGTTGGGTGCAGCGGGAAATCACGTCTTCACAGGATGGTTACAGGATGTACTGCAAGAGATGTAGAGAAAAACGCAAAAGTCCCTGTGCTGATATCGAAAGGTAATGGATGCGGCGAGCATGCACATCTCTGGAACGGGAGGGAAGCCTATGCTGTACAGTAGTTTTATTTCGGCCTTGACAGCGGTAATTCTCGGTCTGTCCCTCGGATTTATTCTGCAGAGAGGGCGTTTCTGTCTCAATTCAGCATTCAGGGACATCATATTCATAAAGGACCTCACGCTTTTCAGGTCATATCTGCTCTGCTTGGTGGTTGCTGTAATAGGCACAAACCTCCTGGAAGATGCCGGTCTCATAATGGCCTTTGACCAGGAAACAGGTCAAGTGGTTGCCAGTGGGTTGTTGCGTCAGAATTTCGTGCCCATTGCCAATATCGTTGGCGGTTTCCTGTTTGGTCTGGGGATAGTACTTGCAGGCGGATGCGCAAGCGGCATTGTGTACAGGCTCGGGGAAGGGCAGGTGGCAGCATTGATAGCGATAGTTGGATTCTTTTTTGGTGTTGCCATGACCACAGATGGAATGCTGAGCCCGATCCATAAGTTCCTGAAAAGTTTTAATGTAGAGATCCATGGCTTGAAGAATCCTGCAATATGGGATATCTTCGGGGGGAGTCCCACTGCAAAATGGGCTACAATTGCTGTTTTCTCTATTGTATTACTGGCCTTTGTCTTTAAGGACAAGCCGAAATTCGGTAAGAACGGCAAAGGCTATACCTGGGGCTTGACCGGGGTCCTTATCGGCTTGTTAACCATATTCGCCTGGGAGATATCTTCTTTCTTCGGGGGTATGCCGAGGGGTCTTGCCATAACAACACCATTGAGGGAATTCTTCAATTCCGTGCTTACAAACAGTTCACATTCCCCTTTCCCTGAATTCAGCTTCCTCGGGATATTCAAAGGCACATGGGGTGTATTCTTTATCTTCGCCGTCCCTATCGGTGCAGCTGTCAGCGCATTGGCGCTTAAGGAGTTCAAATGGAAGATACCTCCGGCAAAGGAAGTCCTTACAGTGTTCTTTGGGAGTATCCTTATGGGAATAGGTGCGGTCATTGCAGGCGGTTGCAATCTTGGTCACGGCGTGACAGGCATGTCGACCATGTCACTGGCCAGTCTGGTCGGGATCAGTTCGATAATCCTCGGCAACTGGGCAATGGTATATTTTAAGTTTATGAGAGATACAGAATAACAGTTCTTCCACTGCAGTTTACTGGGCGCGGCGATTTTGCCGCGCCACCTTTTTGAAGTCTGTTTTGTTCTTTATAACATTATCGATCAGTCTCTTTTGGCAAGATCCGGTAAATCCTATCGTCTCCGGGTTTCGGATCTCCCCTGACGTCCCTGTTGTTTGTGAGAAGATATAGAGCTCCGTCAGGTCCTTCGACAATGTCCCGTAATCTTCCGTATTTCCCAGCGTTGTAATCATGTGCAAACCACCTCTCGATCCTCACCGGCTTGTCTTCGTTCCTTTCGAACTGCTCCTGATTCATAATAACAGATTGGCAGGAGGTGTTCCATAATTTAAAATTTATACATACAAGCAGAAGGACGGCTTTAGCCGATAAAGGTGTCAGTTCGATTATCTGCAGCCTTATGAAAATGCGCCTTATTTTGTTATTATAGACATCGCAATAAATAAAGATTC
>JAKAKQ010000032.1 GCA_021813425.1 Nitrospirota bacterium | reverse complement strand
ATTTTTTCAGGGAAGGGATAGACCATCCCGAGTTTAAGCACTGAAGCCTTGGGGAATGCCTCTTTAACATAGAGGTAGGAAACTCCCGATGTGATGAATCCCATTTTCTTATCATCCCATTCGATCCTGTTTTCAGGGAAGCTCTCGGCGAAGTTCCGAAGATTTCCCATTCTCTTTTCGAGTTCTATCCTTCGCTTCCTTGCATTGGACGGCAGCATGACAAACTTTTCCGGTATCTTCTCTATCCCCGGAACGACAGTCGATAACTGAATATCACCAAAAGGAACAAGTCCCTTCACATGCGCCACACGCGTTGTAGTCCTGAGCAATACAGGCGTATCGAACTCTTCGCTTATTTTGAAGGCTATCTTCAGGAACTCCTTTGCCTCGGAAGGATCAGAAGGTTCGAGCATCGGAACCTTTGCGGCAAAGGCATAGTTCCTGTTGTCCTGCTCATTCTGGGAACTGTGCATATCCGGATCATCGGCAGTAACAATCACCAAACCGCCCCTGACACCGGTATATGCCGAGGTAAACAGGGGGTCTGCAGCGACATTCAGGCCAACATGTTTCATTGTTGCCAAAGCCCTCACACCTGCAAAAGCAGCCCCCAGCGCTACCTCAACAGCAACTTTCTCATTCGGGGCCCATTCAGTATAGACCCCTTCATAGGTGCAGAGGTTTTCGAGTATCTCGGTCGAGGGTGTCCCGGGATATCCCGAGGCGACTTTTACTCCTGCCTCATATGCGCCGCGTGCGATCGCCTCGTTGCCTGAAAGCAATACTTTCCCTGTTTCTCTAAATCTTGATTTAGTTTTTTTCATATTAGAAAACGAATATCGATAATTATAACACCTCGCTGTTTTTAACCTCAACAGCTTTTATGAAAAAAGAAATGGAAAAGATTGGGGCCTAACATATCTTCCGGTTGTTTTTGCAACTGAATACTTTGAAATTAATACACCCTGATGTTTCTGCCGCAAGGTTTTTCACAGATGAAATTATTATGGCACCTCCCGGAAAGAGTTTGAGAAAATTATGTTCTGTCCGAATGCTTTTGTGTTGACGATGTAAATATCCGGTGTTATCTCTTTCAAGATGATATAATGAAGCTGAGTACAGATAAAATTTATTATCTCTTGGAAGCTTGATTATGAAAAAACTCAACTGCTGGGAGTTCAAAAAATGCGGAAGACATCTTGGCGGAGAAAAAGCATTGGACTTAGGTTTATGTCCGGCCGTAGTAGAGATCTCTTTAGACAGTGTTCACGATGGGGAATTTGGCGGCAGAGCCTGTTGGGTATTAGCGGGGACAATGTGTAAAGGGGTTATTCAGGGAACATTTGCACAGAAATATAAAGAATGTGAGAAATGCGATTTCTATAAGTATGTCAAGGAACAGGAAGGAGATGACTTTTTGCCGGTTGTAACCCTTCTTAAGGCAATTGAAGATTACAATAATCGAGAGCTATAAGAACACTTTATCTCTTTTTTCATGAAATCTGCAGCCCTATCGTATTGCAAAATAGTGTAGAAATCTGTCCTGTTCTTTTTTGTTAACAGTTTTCATGGCGGATGCTTATACAGAATTCAGGAGATTAATAGCATTATCCCGCAGGATGAGCCTTTCCCTTTCAGTCCCGAGTTGGAGTTCATTAAGCAGGGACAGGGTTTTGTCCTGCCCGGTCCATGGAGAGTCAGTGCCGAAGAGCATGTATTCTTTGGGATGGTTCATGATAATCTTTTTTGCCTTTTCCCTGTCCAGGATATCAAGGGAGTATGATATTTCCATATAGATGTTTTTACCAACAAGATGTTCTTCCACTTCATCCCAGTCTTCCCATGCGCCGAGATGTGTTGTAACCATTTTAAGTGTTGGAAAATTTTCTAAAACCTTCACTATCTTAACAGGGTCCGCCAACCTGATCCTTTCGAATGCCAGATCGAATCCCGTGTGCATTACAACGATCAGGTTTTCTCTGCATATTTTTTCATAGACAGGGAAAAGCCTTTCATCATCGATGATGAAATCCT
Organism: Nitrospirota bacterium; assembly: GCA_021813425.1. Lineage (GTDB taxonomy): Bacteria > Nitrospirota > Thermodesulfovibrionia > Thermodesulfovibrionales > UBA6898 > JAKAKQ01. The sequence goes on along the minus strand of JAKAKQ010000032.1, from coordinate 10,155 downwards.
GGTAATACGGATGGAACTTTATTCCCCTGAACCCTTCTCCTTTGATCCGTGAGATCCTGTCGGCAAAGTTTCTGTCATCAGGATGCAAAGAAGGAAAGGGGATGATCCTGTCCGACCTGATCTTTTTGGACCAGGTAAAGATCGGATCGAACTGAGACGGTTTTGTGGCGATAGAGCATACAACGCTTTTTTCTATGTCGTTCCTGTCCATGGAATGAAGGAGAGAGGAGAGCCTGCCGTCCAGGTGCGCCCTTACGTCCGACTTTTTTTTCCCTTCTTCCACAAGGATCTTCATAGCCCGTTCCGCAAGATCATCAGGAAAGGAGTGTGTGTGAAAATCGACTATCCACTGCATAATAAACTCCGTTTAAAAGATTTTTTATAGTATAAGAAATCAATAGGTGTTATTGCAAAGATAAAGCCCCATTTTTGAAAAAGTAATTTATTCATTACTGTCCAGAGTAAAACTTAAAGTTGAAACATAAAAAAGACAATTGTAAAAGTCAGGATTTGATCGTACAAATAGCGTCCGAGATGCTTTCGGCTGCACCTGCTATAAAACAGGCATCCGGAAAGCTCTGCAAATGTAATAAATTCTAACACTACCTTGACAGATAATCAGACTCATGATATTATAGTGTTATCAAGGGAGGAACCCAATGAGCATTTACGAAAAAATAGGGCACCGGATTAAAGCCTTGAGGGAGAAAACCGGTATGAGCCAGGATACACTGGCGAAGAGAATGAAAATACCCCGTCCTGCCGTTTCTCAAATCGAAAGCGGCGCACGAAAAATTGCTACCGATGAGCTTCTCGCGTTGTCGCAGATATTTCATGTATCAGTGGATGACCTGCTCAATCTCGGGAAAGAGCCGGAAGTTTGCCTGCATAAAGGAAAAGAAGAAAAAGGACTCAAGCCCCGGCTGAGGATAAGCGTACCTCAAAAGAATCTTCGGAAGTTCAAGGAGGTGCTGCTGTACATTCTGAACAAGGTTGGCTCGAAGGAAAATATCGGTGAGACGGTCATCTACAAGCTTCTTTATTTTATCGATTTCGACTTTTACGAGAAGTATGAGGAACAGCTTGTCGGCGCGACATACATGAAGAACCAGTATGGCCCTACGCCCATCGAATTCGCTAAGATCGTCGATCAGATGATCGCAAGCGAGGAGATAGAAAAGGTGAAGAGCAAGTATTTCAATTACCCCCAGACAAAGTACCTGCCGCTCAGGAAACCCGACCTGACCACGTTCAAGGCGACAGAGATCGAGGTGATCGACGACGTCCTGAACAGGCTTTCCGAGATGAACGGAAGCCAGATCAGCGCTTATTCCCACGGAGACGTGCCCTGGCTTACAACGGGCGACAACGAGGTTATCGAGTATGAAGCGGTCTTTTACCGCACACCGCCTTATTCCGTGCGGGCATATGCTGAAGAAAACGGATGAATGGACCGTTTTACAGTCTTTACACCGGGAAGCTGTTCAAGGAGATTTCCCATGTCCCGGAATTTGAGAAGGACCTCAAGAAGCTTGTTAAGCGGTTCTCTTCCCTTGAGGAGGATTTGGAGATATTCATGAAAGTCGCGATGAATATATTTCACAAGCAGAAGATAGACAGCGGGGCGATCCTTCGCATTTCCGATCTCGGCATCCATTCACCGAAAATATATAAGGCCAAAAAGTTCGCCTGCAAGGCGCTGAAGGGCAAGGGCGTGCATTCCGGGGTAAGGGTCATCTATGCCTATCACGAAGAAGAGGACAGGATAAAGTTTATTGAGATTTACTATAAAGGTGATAAAGAGGATGAAGATAAGGAGAGGATATTGAAGTATTTCGGAGAGTGAACGAATGGAAAATGAAAATCAAAGACAAAGGGATTTTGATGGAAAAGAACTGGGATTTCGCATAGGACTTGATTACAGAGCACGTGGCAAAGGCTTTTCTGGTGTCGCTGGATGTTATTGAAAAGCTAATGGAGAAGGATGAGATTAAGAGGAAATACAACTATGTATTGCTTTATAATCCCTATGTAACGATAAAGAAACAACATGCAGCTAAGAAAATCCTGGAGAAGCAGTATAATACGTTATTTGATAGAGCACAAGAAGTCGGAGCAAACGATTTACTGGTGGATTAGAAACACAAAGGAAAAATTCAGGCTCATATATTAATATATGGATAGTCGTAATTATGACAATTGAATTATCAAACACATTAGATGCAATACGCAAGTCCTTGAATGGAACCACTTCACGGGTGGAACGGTCGAAGATCGGCCAGTTTTTCACACCAACTAAAATTGCAAAATTCATGGCTTCACTATTTCAACAAAAGATACAAGAAGTTAGGATTCTTGATCCAGGCGCGGGAACAGGAGTTTTGTCTGCGTCATTAATTGAAGCATTGATTTCAAAGGAAAGGCCTCCACATTCAATTAGAGTGGTGGCATATGAAATTGATACAGGCGTGATTCCCTATTTAAGAAACACGATGGAGAGATGCAGAATGATATGCCGGGATGTTGGTGTTTCTTTTTACGGGGAAATACGTTCAAGGGATTTTATTTCAGACGCAATCGCTATGACGGAGGAAGGTTTATTCATGACTCACAGGGAGTACTTTACTCATGCCATCCTGAATCCACCATATAAGAAAATCAATGGAGAATCTACTATACGACAGTTATTATACTCGGCGGGCATTGAGGTCTCTAATCTTTATGCTGCGTTTGTTTGGCTAACGGCTCGGATGCTTGCACCCGGAGGTGAAATAGTTGCAATCACTCCACGGAGTTTTTGCAACGGCCCGTACTTTCGTCGGTTTCGAAAAGGACTAATCGAAATGATGAGTCTGCAGCATATCCATGTATTTGAGTCCCGGAAGAAGGCTTTTGGCGATGATGCTGTGCTCCAAGAAAATGTAATCTTTCATGCGATCAAGGAGACAATGAAGCCGGAAAATATACTTCTTTCTTCTTCCGAAGGTATGGATTTTGATCGTACACTTACCAAGTCTGTTTCTTATGATCGGGTAGTTCTGCCAGGCGACCGGGATGCATTTATTCATCTCGTATTAAGTGAAGAAGATAACCTCATTACACAGAAAATGAACCGTTTTAAAACGACTCTCGATCATCTAGGCCTTGAGGTATCTACAGGACCTGTCGTGGATTTCCGTGCGCAGAAGTATCTGCACAAACGCCCTGTGAAGGGAACAGTGCCCCTGATATACCCGATTCACTTCAAGGATGGATTCATTCAGTGGCCTGCGGAATCTCAAAAAAAGTCGAATGCTATTGAAGCCTTAAAGCAAACGAAAGATATCTTGATCAAAGCGGATTATTATGTACTCACAAAGCGATTTTCATCGAAAGAAGAGAAACGCCGGGTCGTAGCGGTTGTGTATGATCCACACTTGGTTAAAGCTTCAGTTGTAGGGTTTGAAAATCATATAAATTACTTCCACGCAAAGGGCAGAGGATTGTCGCCGAATTTGGCAAAAGGATTGGCCTTATATCTCAATTCAACACTTTTCGACCGATATTTTCGCATATTCAGCGGACATACCCAAGTGAATGCAACAGACCTGAGAAAAATGCGTTATCCTTCCCATGAGCAGCTGATACGTATGGGTGCACATATGAAGCATCATATGCCTGATCAGGAAACGGTGGATGCAATTTTGAGAAAGGAATGTGAGAATGGTGATTAAAAAAGCTGATAAAAGAAAAGCGGAAATAAAAATAAAGGAAGCATTGAAAATTCTGGATACGCTTGGATTTCCCAAGCAACAACAAAATGAACGTTCTGCGCTTACACTTCTTTCCATGCTTGATCTTAAACCTGTCGACCCTTGGGAATTGGCAAGTGACCCTTTGATAGGAATAACCCCAATGATGGATTTCTTCGCTAAGCATTATGCCAAAAAGTATGCCCCGAATACACGTGAGACCGTGCGTCGTCAGACAGTACATCAATTTGTGCAGGCTGGCTTGGTTGTGCCGAATCCTGACAAACCAACCAGACCAACTAATAGTCCTAAAGCAGTGTATCAAATCGAGCCAACTGCATTAAAACTTCTTCGCAGTTTTGGTAAGTCCGATTGGCAGAAGCAATTGGAGAGATATTTGATATCAACAGAAACATTGAAGAAGCGATATGCAAAGGAACGTGAGAAACGCCGAATTCCTGTAAAACTTGCATTTGGAAAGGAAATAAGATTATCACCGGGCGGCCAGAATGTTTTGGTAAAGAAAATCATTGATGATTTCTGCCAAATTTTTATACCGGGAGGACATATTTTATATGTAGGAGACACTCAAACGAAATGGGCTTATTTCGATCCTGATGCATTGCAGGTGCTTGGCGTTGAAATTGCGGAGCATGGAAAGATGCCGGACGTTGTGGTGCATCATGTGGAGAAGAACTGGCTCGTCCTGATTGAAGCAGTGACAAGCCACGGTCCGGTAAATCCGAAGCGTCGGCAGGAGTTGAAGGAACTATTTGCCGGATCAAAGGTTGGGTTGATATTTGTAACAGCATTTCTTGCCCGTAGGTCAATGCTGAAATATCTTGAAGATGTTTCATGGGAAACGGAAGTCTGGGTTGCGGAATCTCCGACACATCTTATTCATTTCGACGGCGAACGGTTTCTTGGTCCGTATGAAGATTAGTTTTATAGATGTGCGTGAGTAATTCTTTTAGAGGACGGAGAAACCGTTCATAATGCTTTCTTTGATAGAAACTTTGAGGAGGAAGAAAAATGAATATCCGGTATTTCTCAGATACAGATACAGCGTTGCTTGAGTTTTCTAATGTTCCAGTCGTTGAGACAAAAGAAATATCAGAAAATCTTTACATCGATCTGGATGAAAAGGCAATCTTGTAAGCATGACCATTGAACATGCGAAAGAAAAAGCGGGCATGTCTGAAGTATCTTTTCTGCAAATGGAAAAAACAACTGCATAACGAATCACTCCACAGGAGGCGGGTTAAATGTGGTTTGATTTTTCAATTAATCTATATCCCCCGCCAGTGATTTCAGTCGTTTAGCGTTAGTGGTTATGCTTTCAAAAAAACGATTCTTCTTGCTTATCCTACTCACGGCAATCCTTTTGCCATGCATGTAATGTATTATAAAATCGGTTATGGAAATTAAGGATTTTATTGATTTGCTCGAAAGAGACAGGGAATTCAGGATCCAGTTGTCAGGCGAAAAGTATATCCATCCGCAGAAGCCTCAATATATGTCAATCGATATTGATGAGAAGCTAAGAGCAGTCTTTAAAAACAGAGGAATCAATCTTTTTTACAGCCATCAGGTAAAGACAATCGATTTAATCAGGCAGGGTGAAAACGTTGTGCTTATGACGCCGACTGCAAGCGGAAAGAGTCTTGCCTACAACATACCTGTGCTTGAATCCATAATGGATAACCCTCACTCACAATCACTCTACATATTCCCGCTGAAAGGGCTTGAACAGGACCAGTTAAGAAACCTGAATGAATTTTCAGGTGAGCTGGGTATTCATAATGCAGGTGATGTTTATGACGGGGACACCCCGGCTTACAGGAGGAAAAAAATCCGCGAGTCACTGCCGAATGTAATATTTACAAATCCCGATATGCTGCACCTTGCGCTTCTTCCGTTTCACAGAAAGTGGGAGGGGTTTTTCAGGAACCTGAAATTTGTGGTTATAGATGAGATCCATGCTTATCGCGGAGTGTTCGGCTCTCACGTTGCACAGGTATTCAGAAGACTCAGGAGGATATGTGATTATTATGAAGCAGGGCCACAGTTTATAACTGCATCTGCTACGATCGCAAATCCCGGAAAACTGGCTGAGGAACTCGTTGGCTTGCCTTTTAAGGTCATTGATGAAAGCGGGGCCCCTTCAGCAGGAAAATTATTTTACTTTATTAACCCTGTCGAGAGCCCTTACGGGGTTGCCACAAGGCTTTTCGTGCAATGCATGAAGGCTGGATTAAGGACAATAGTATTCACAAAGGCGAGGAAGATAACCGAGCTCATATATACATGGACATTGAACTATGCGCCCGAGCTTGAAGATAAGATCAGCCCTTACAGGGCCGGGTTTTTGCCGAAGGAAAGAAGAGAGATAGAGGCAAGGCTTTTCAGCGGGGAGCTGCTTGGCGTTGTATCAACGAGCGCGCTCGAACTCGGAGTGGATATAGGAGGTCTTGACTGCTGCATACTCTGCGGATATCCGGGTTCTGTATCAAGCACGTGGCAGCGCGCAGGCAGGGTCGGAAGGCACGGGCAGGAATCTATAGTGATGCTGGTTGCGATACAGGATGCGCTTGACCATTACTTCGTAAAGCATCCGGATGAATTCTTCGAAAAAAGCCATGAGGCCGCTGTCATCGATCCGGGGAATAGAAATATTACAATGAAACATCTGCCGTGCGCAGCGTCCGAACTTCCCCTCAGGCTGAATGACGGTATCTATGATATGGATAAGCTTATGCCGTTTATCGATGAACTTGTATCCAGAAAGCTTCTCTCGAAAAGCAAGAAGGGCGAGGTATGGTTTCCGGTCAACAGGAGACCGCACAGGGATGTCGGGATACGCGCAGTGGGAGAGAGGTTTCTACTTGTGAGCGAATCAGGCAAGTCAGTCGGCGAGTTGAGCGGGGGAAGGGTCTTCAGGGAGGCATTCCCCGGCGCAATATACCTTCACAGGGGAAGGCAGTATAAGATTCTTGATCTGGATATCGAAAAGAAGAGGGCTGTTTGCACACCGGTAAACCTTCAGTATTACACACAGGTCTTGAGCAAAGAAACAACCGAGGTAATCGAAGAAAAAGACGAAAAGGAGTTCAATAACCTGGTGTTTAAATGGGGTTCTCTCAGGATAACACAGAAGATTACCGGATATGAGAAAAAAAGGATTTTCGACAGGATTCGTATCGCTGTCCATGACCTCGATATGCCGGAGTATATTTTTCAAACGGAAGGCATCTGGACTGTAATAGACAGAAAGACAGAGGCGGAAATAGAGGACAACGGCTTTGAACTTGCAGGAACACTCCATGCTGTTGAGCACGCGACAATAGCATGCATGCCCCTCTTTGCATTATGCGACAGGGGGGATATTGGAGGTCTGAGCCATACCGGCTTTCCTGCTTTCGGGAGACCAGCGATATTTATCTATGACGGACATGAGGGAGGCATCGGGCTTTCCAGAAGGGCGCTGGAGGTTGTCGACGAGTGGCTGGAGGCGACTTTGAAGATCATCGAAGAGTGTCCGTGTCCTGACGGCTGCCCCTCATGCGTGCAGGACCCGCAGTGCGGCAACAGCAATGAACCCCTCGATAAACACGGCGCAAAATATTTATTGAAAAGATGGTTGTTTGATTAATGAATTATTAACAGTCTCATAATAGTATGGAAATTGGTCTAAAAAATCCCTCCTAACCTCCCTTTGCCAAAGGGAGGAATAATACCCCTCTTTGGCAAAGAGGGGCGAGGGGAGATTTTCTGAATACTGTCCATTTAATTATGAGACCCTTAATACTTAAAAATCAGACGCGTTTCTTAAGCCACTTTTTAGGGTCAAGGATATGGAATTTGCCGTTGCCGTCGGAATAGACCACCTTTTTTATCTTTGCATTGAGGATCAACCTCTTGCACATCATGCATGGTTCCGACAGGCACTCACCCACTCCGTTGTCTGCGCCGGAAATATAGATTGTCGAGTCTTTGAGTTCATCAACAGACGCCCTGATTATCGCATTCGCCTCGGCATGCACGCTGTGGCATAGTTCATACCGCTCGCCGTGCGGGATCTGCAATTCTTTTCTCGTGCACTTTCCGACCTCGAGACAGTCCTTCATCCCTGCTGGGGCGCCGTTATAACCCGTGCTGACAATAATATTATCCTTTGTTATGACCGCGCCGTATTTTCTCCTGAGACATGTCGCGCGGGAAGACACGGCCTTGGCTATGTTGATGAAATATTCGTCCCATCCGGGGCGTAATTGTTTTGTTTTCTTTTTTGAAACCATTTTGTTATCTCAGCGCCTGAATTTCTTCAAGATAAGTCTTAAATATTATAAATAAAGAAAATAATTTTGTCATTCGCATGAAAAAACTGAAATTATATTCTTTTGCCGCTTTATCCCGATAAGCAGAAAACCACGGCATTTGTCGTAGATGAATGCCTTCAATCGGGATGTCGCCCATTTGGGCGTTTAAATTGGTACCGCGGGCTTGCCCGTGGGGCTCCATCTTACGGTCTCTTCCCCTGTACTTCACCAAGCTTGTTCTTAGCCTCTGTGAAATCGGGTTTAAGCCGCAGCGCTGCCTTAAAACTCTCTATAGCTTTATCGGTTGATCCTTTATCCCTGTATACGATGCCAAGATTGTAATATGTCACTGCATTATCAGGGTTGATCCTTAACGCAATCTGGTAATGTTCCAGGGCTTTATCTGCTTCTCCCTTATTCTTGTAAATATTACCAAGGTTATTATGCGCTACTGAGAGTCCGGGGTTGATTTTCAGCGCAGCCTGGTAATTTTCAATAGCCGTGTCAATCATACCCTTATTCTTGTAAGCATTGCCGAGATTGGCATATGTCTCTGCAAAATCGGGTTTCAGCCGCAGCGCCATCTGGAAATTCTCGATGGCTTTATCAAACAGCCCCTTTTTAAGATGGGCATTGCCGAGATTATAATGCGCCTTGAAATATTCAGGGTTGATTTTTATTGAGCTCAGGTAGTGTTCGACGGCCTCGTCAAACAGCCCCTTCTCCAAATAAACATTGCCGAGATTATAATGCGCCTCTGCAAAATCGGGATTAATCCTGAGAGCAGTCCGGAAATACTCCAGGGCTTTATCAGATAGCCCTTTATCCAGATAAGCAACACCAAGATTGTGATAACCTCTTTCGTTTGCAGGACTCTTTTTGATTACGTCTTCCCAAAGGCTTATCCCGTCCTTCCAGACCGCGTTTCTCTTGTAAGTTGAAAAGGAAAGAATGACAATAATAATCGACAGCAGGAAAAAGGGTCCATAATGTCCGGCAGGTGAGACCTTGCGGCTTGCCGTAACCCGCAGAACGCAGTGAAAAACGGCTGATATAAATGCAATGACGATCCCGATGCCCGGCAGGTAGATCCTGTGTTCATAGATCACATCCCTTATGGGAATGATGCTTGATTCGACAGATAGGGTGATGAAGAACCAGAAGATGCCGAAAGAAGCAAGACGTAACAAAATGGAAGTGGACCGTGAACGGCGATAGAGATAAACACCGAGACAAAAAATGCATATAAGAAAAAGAAAAGACAAGAATACTTCAGGTTTAAACAACGAATGGGACACAGGATAATCATAATAAAGGACCTGGTTTACAGGAAGGAAGAGGAGTCTAATGTAGGTGACGATAACCCTGAACTGCGTGAAAAGATAGCTTGACCGCGAGATGGCCTCTGTCTCCCGGGCAGCCTCGCCGGCCTCGCCGATGATCTCCCCTATATGCCCACCCTGACCGGTCAGGCCTAAGGGGATTATAAGCAACGTAAGCAGGAACGGCAGGAGATAAAAGAGTCTTTTCATATCCGGATCGGGAGCCGGAGACCTGAAAAAGAAGATTTCATAAAGGACAATGACAAAGGGAAGTGTGAATGAAATCTCCTTTGTCTTCATAGCAAGAACAGCCGAGATAAGAGCAAAAGCATAAAACGTGAAGCGTGAAGCGTTAGATGAAGAAAGTCTGGATTTTATATAACAAACCAAGGAGAGCAGATAAAAGAACGTCGCAAGGGATGTGAACCTCTGGACTATGTATGTTACCGCCTGTGTCTGTACCGGATGAGATACGAATAAAAGGGCCGAAAACATGGGTATCAGACTCGAGTATCTTGAAGCGCCGGCAGCAGATTGCGATAGAGCCGGCGTCTTCAGTGTAAGGAGGACAAGGAAATAGACGAGGACGGCATTCAGAAGATGCACAGTCAGATTCACTATATGATAGCCTGTTACAGCGAGACCATGAAATTTATAGTTTAAGGCAAAGGTCAGCATCCCGATGTACCTGCTGCCGGATGGAGGCCAGAAGTTGTTTAAAGCCTTTATTGTGTTATTTTCAGCAATGAGAGGCACGTCATCATAGTAAAAAGCCGAATGGAA
>JAKAKQ010000158.1 GCA_021813425.1 Nitrospirota bacterium | reverse complement strand
TCACTCAAGGCTTGCCGAAAAGATCGGCATCCCGAAGTCGAACATATTCTTACTCGACAACGGCGACGTACTGGAAATAACAGATGATACCGCCCGCAGAAACGGCAAGGTCACATCCGGCAGGATCTATGTTGACGGCAAAGGCGTCGGAGATGTTGAGGACATGGTTTTAAGGGACAGGAGAAGGCTCGCTCATGACGGCATAGTGCTTATCTTGCTTTCGATAGAGAAGCTGACAGGCAATATAGTCTCAGGGCCTGATATCATATCACGAGGTTTTGTTTTCGAGGATGTATCCCAGGAAATAATAAACGATGTCAAGGAACTGGTCTCGAATACAATGAAGGAACTTAACAGCGAGCTCATCTCGGACAAATCACTTTTACAGGCTAAGATAAGGAGTGTTCTCAAAAAATATCTGAGAAATACGATGGACAGAAAACCGATGATAATGCCGATCATATACGAAGTGTAGCCCGCCTTTTTCGTGAATAACCCTGCGGCAGAGACCGCAGGGCGTCCATTATTTGAATGTTTATTTTTAGTGTCATTCCCGCAAGCAAAGCACGTCGGGAATCCTTCCGGAAAGATTCCGGACAAGCCGGAATGACAGAAATTTGGAATCCCGAAAGCATTCGGGAAGACCGCAGGGTGTATTTGTTATAAAAATTCTCTTTAAAAAATCCAAGCCCATACTTACAATCGCTCTGGGTATCCTTCCGGCAGACATGGCCTAACCGGTTCAATCCCTTTCCGGTCTTGATGGTCTTTCAGGCCTGTTCTTTTCGAACCTCTCAGGCCTTCTTTCCTTCACTTCTTCAATGATCTTTCTTATATCCCTTTCGAACTCCTGCTGAAAAATGATAAATTTTGCCTGCTGTTCCACAGTGAGGACCTTCTTCATTTCTGTCCTTTCTTCATCATTGATCCTCTGGATCTCTTTATGGTTTTGTTCAAGCTTGTCGATGATATTCTTCAGATTACCCTCACCCTTTTTGTCTTTTAATGTTCCCCTCAGGTCTTTCATCCCCTCTTTCATGGAAACCTCAAGCTCAGCCCTCTTTTTGTCATATTTATTTATCAGAGGGAAAAGCTGGGTAGAGGTTTTTTCATCAAGGTCAAGGGTTTTAGTGAGTTTCCATATCCTTAGTGTCTCTATCCTCTTCCTTACATTTTCCATCTGCTCTTTTGTCGGCGGTCTGTCGAACTCCGTGGGCTCTGCCATACAGATTTCAGAAAAGCCGGGCACCAGGAATAACAATAAAAGACTTATAAGTATTCTTCTTTTCATCTTATCCTCCTTTGTTTTGTTCTTTTTTCAATGCCTTATTAAGGCTGTCCAGTTCTTCCGAGTTCAGATAAACGAACTCCCTGTAATAGGAATATCCCATAAAAATATCCGACTGCTGATATAAGTCTTCATCAATTAAATGCTCTGTAATAAAAGAAATATCATTCTCAGACACATCGCTGTAATCCAGAGAAGTTGTTGTGAAAGGATTCTTAAAGAACGGGTCATATTCAGGCGGCTCCTGCTTTCTTGTATATATTATGAGCAAAAGGACAAGGACGATAACGACCGACGCAACGGGTATTGGCCTGAACAATAGTGAACTCAGGGAAAATCCGGCTTGTTTTTCTTCTTCCGCAATCCCCCGTACTTTCCGTGGGAGTGTCTTCCAGAAAAGTTCCCCTGCATCCGGGACCTCTACTTTCATTAGCTCCGAAACAAGAAATAACTCTGCCCTGCACTCTTCACATCCCTTTATATGAGAGCTGACCTTGTCCATCATTTCTTCGGAAATATCTCCTCTCAAATATTCCGGCAGCGATCCCTTTATTTCTTCATGATCCGGCTTCATAACCCTTCTCCTTCAAAAGCTCCCTTAATCTTTTCACCCCGTTATGATAATGGGCCTTTACAGCCCCTTCTGAGCATTTCATAACTTCGGCTGTCTCGATACAACCGAGACCTTCATAAACCCTGAGAATGATAGCAAGCCTCTGCCTTTCGGGGAGCATGGCAATTCCTCTTTTAATATGATCTCTTTTCTCATTCTCTATGATAGACGATAAAATCCCCTCCTGATGTCCGGCTATTGATTCATCGATTTCGATCTCTTTATGTCTGTCACGTTTAATATGGTCAAGGCTTGTGTTTACTGCTATCTGATATAACCAGGTCTTAAACGAAGATTTCTTTCTGAAGCCCGTGATACCTTTTATGGCTTTAAGAAAAGTCTTTTGGGTCAAGTCCTTTGCCTCCTCAACCTCATTGGTCATCCTGTAAACAAACGCATAAATCTGTTTCTGATATCTCATCACAAGCTCCTCAAAGGCCTCAACATCTCCGGCAATATATCTTTCTACCAGGCTTATGTCTTCATCCATCTGTTTATTTAGACTCATAAAGATTAAAAAGGTTTAAAAATATTTTATGAAAATCAATAGGGGGTTTTTAATTGCTGTTCTTCTTTTCTTTTGCGATATAGGCTCAGTAAAGCCGTTAAATATTTTTGAGTATAGCCAGGAAATCTTTTCGAGAACTTTTTTAACGCAGGCATCGAGAGCTTTTTTATATCAAGCTCTTCTAAATCCATTGAGGCTAACCCTCTTGATGCAAGGTAAAGAAGGTCAAGGAATGCCTTTTCAGGTTTTGCTGTATAAATTCCGCCTTTTATTTCATAGCCCCAGAAAAGGTCTTTTTTAATCTGCCTGAACTCTATGTCCCTTTTTTCAAGGGTGATTTTTTTTGTTTTCCTTGTTGTGGCAAAGGTAATGGTATATGGCACAAGATTGAGAATGCCATATCTTGAAAGCGCGGATTCAAACGAAAGATAGTTCGGCATGTAAAGAGATGCAGCGGCTTTCTCGATTGAGGCCTTTGCGGTGAAAGGGCGGTAGATACCCGCGCTTAATTTTTCCAATACCTTTCTGTCGGTCAGCCGTTTAATAGTTACATAAAGACTCTTTCTGGACATTCCTGTTATTTTTTCGAGGTCTGCAATCGAGTAAAATGGCTTATTAAACCGCACCAGAGACTTTATAAGTTCTATTGCCTTCATGTTTTCAGCTTATCTATCACAGGCCAGAAATCTTTCGGAAGATATCTTCTTAAATCCCGTACGAGTTCTTTCTCGGGTATCAGAACTGCCCCGGGTTCATACGCCTTTTTAAGTTTTTGACATATATACCAGAAGTCAAAAAAATCTTTTGGCTTTGCCCTTCCTTTCAGACATTCAAGTTTGTCCTTATAAAGTTGTTCAAGGGTAGCTACTCTGCCGAGACTTTGTATTGCTGAAACAGGAGAAGATATAAGCGCGAGTTCTGATTCATAGCCTCTCACGCTCCTTTTGGATATCTCTATCTTTATCCTGAAAGGCATAGGCAGATAATCATGCGTAATCTTGATCTCTCCGAGGTATGTATAGTATTTATTTTCTAAATCTGTAATTGCAAGCTCCGGATATATGGAAATAATCTTTTTTACAAGGGATTTAAATTTGCCTTTCAATCTGTCTTCTGCAAGTGAAAAATCAAGGTCTTCAGAAAACCTCGGCGAACTGTAAACAAGCCTCAATGCTGTGCCGCCTTTGAATATTAGAAATTTGCCCTCAGGAGATTCAAAGAGTTCTTTCAGTATAACAGTCTCCCAGAACTCCCTGACGACCTGGGTAACATCAATCTTTAGCCTTTTTGACTGATATTCCGCTATTTCTTGTTCCATGATTATTAACAAAAATGTTAATTTATTGTGAATTATATTAAATTTTTAAGGTTTTGTCAATAACCAATATTTACTTCTATCTTTATCTAAGCAAAGATAGTTTCCCCTTAAATCTGTTATAATTTTTAAATGCTTGAAGCAATGATACTCGGTATTGTACAGGGTCTGACGGAATTTTTGCCTGTCAGCAGCACTGCCCATCTCATATTATTTCCCTGGTTTTTCAACTGGACAGGGGAACTCGACACGCTCACCTTTGATGTTGCGCTCCATGCAGGAACGCTGTTTGCCCTTATACTTTGTCTCTGGAAGGACTGGATAGACCTTTTTATAAGAAAACGCAGGATGCTTGGACTGATAATAATTGCTACATTGCCGGCAGGGATTTCAGGCGCATTACTTAACGACCTTGTGGAAAACACCTTTAGAAGTCCTTATATAATATGTGTATCGCTTGTCCTGTTCGGCTTTGTAATGCTGGCATCCGAAAAATCTCTCAAAAATAAAAAGATAGATGAAATTAATCTTTATGACTCCATCATAATCGGCCTTTCGCAGGCTGTCGCACTGATACCGGGAGTCTCGCGCTCCGGCATAACCATATCAGCAGGCCTTTTCAGAGGGCTTGAAAGAGAGGCATCTGCAAGGTTTTCTTTTCTGCTTTCAACTCCGGTCATTGCAGGCGCAGTACTCCTTCATGCAAAGAAAATGATAAGCGGAAATATTCATTACAATCTTGAGCTGTTCACATTAGGCTTCTTCTCATCGGCGATAACAGGTTTTGCTGCGATCAAATTTCTGCTGAGTTTTTTCAGAAAATATCCTCTGAATATCTTTGTTTATTACAGGTTTGCCCTTGCAGTTGTTATAATTACAGGCATATGGCTGAAAAAATGAAAAGAAGAAAGGAGGAGATCCTCGGTATTGTTTCAGTCCTCGGAAGCATCTATCTTGGACTGAGTCTTTACAGTTACTCAAAATGGGACCCGTCCTTATTCACTTTTACAAAGGCTGTAACCAAAAACTACGGCGGGATTGTCGGATCGTATATTTCGGATTTTATCGTTACATTCACAGGTTTTTCCTCTTTCTCCATCCCGGTCTTTTTGCTGATCTACGGTGTCAGGAGGTTGCTGGGCAGGGACAGGCAGAAGATGCATTTGTTAGGTGCGGCACTTTTTGTCTTCTTCGGTTCCCTGATGGCCTCACTCTTAGTTTCAACGTTTAGCATGCAGTTCGAAAATAATGCCGGCGGGATTATAGGATTTAATGTCTCAACACTTCTTGAAGCGTATCTCTCTCTTCTTGGGGCTTATTTATTTTCTTTGACGGGTTTCCTTTCTTCCATAATCCTTCTCAGCCCTGTATCGGTAACCTCTTTGGCAATGAAAAGAAAGAAAGAAAAGGCTCCTTTAAAAGAGAAAGAACCGGAAAAGAACATTTTTGAAGAAGAAATTCTTATACGTGAACCTGAAGATGTTAAAGCCGGGCCATTTATAACAGAACCTGTTTCTGAACCGGAACCCGAGCCTGTTCATACAACTGCGGTACGTGTCTCCAGAAAGGCATCAACAAGCAGTGGCTATGAATTTCCTTCTGTAGAGCTCCTTAACTCTTATGATACCTCCTCGAGGCCTTCAAAGGATGAACTACTTTCAAATTCAGCCTTGCTTGAGAGCAAACTCAGAGACTTTGATGTTGAAGGCAAGATTACAAAGGTGGAACCCGGACCTGTTGTAACCATGTATGAGTTCGAACCTGCCCCCGGGGTAAAGATCAACAAGGTTGTATCCCTGTCAGATGACCTTGCACTTGCACTCAAGGCCCAGGGCATGAGGATATCTCCGATCTCAGGCAAGGCTGCAATCGGCATAGAGGTTCCCAACAGGCAGAGGGAAACAGTTTCGCTGAGGGAGATCGTCTCATCGGACAGGTTCAAAAAGAGCCATTCGAAGCTGACCCTTGCACTCGGCAAGGATATATACGGCGAACCTGTTGTTGCAGACCTTACAAAAATGCCCCATCTGCTCGTTGCAGGCGCAACAGGCGCAGGCAAGAGCGTTTCCATTAATTCGATGGTAATGAGCATACTTTATAAGGCATCGCCCAAAGAGGTGAAGATGCTGATGATCGATCCGAAGCTGCTTGAGCTTTCGACATATGAGGATATCCCCCATCTTATCTCTCCGGTCATAACAAACCCTAAAAAGGCCTCAGAGGCCCTAAGGAAGATGGTCTTTGAAATGGAACGGAGATACAGGCTTCTGGCTGAAAAGGGAGCAAGAAATATCGAGAGCTTCAACAAACAGGCATCCGAAGAAGAACTGCTTCCCTATATCGTTATATTTATCGATGAACTTGCCGACCTGATGTTCGCCTCTGCAAACGAGGTGGAGGATTCGATCGCCAGGCTCGCTCAGATGGCAAGGGCTGCCGGTATCCATTTAATACTTGCAACCCAGAGGCCTTCTGTCGATGTTATTACCGGAGTGATAAAGGCCAATTTCCCTGCAAGGATATCCTTTCAGGTCTTCTCAAAGATCGATTCAAGGACAATCCTCGACTCTCAGGGCGCCGAGCAATTACTCGGCAAAGGCGATATGCTTCTGATGATGCCGGGAATAAAGATTACGCGTGTTCACGGGGCATTGATAACAGAGGATGAAATAAATTCTGTAGCCGGTTTCATAAAATTGCAGGGGAACCCTGATTATTCAATATTCGAAGAAATCCGTATACAAGAGCTATCTGTTGAAGAACCTTCGGAAGAAAGGGACGAGATGTACGAAAAGGCGATTGAATTTGCCGAATCAGTCGGGGAAATATCGATATCCTCCTTGCAGAGGAGGTTTAAGATAGGTTATAACAGGGCAGCAAGGATTGTTGAGATGATGGAATCAGACGGCCTGGTAGGCCCTTCAAAGGGAGCAGGCAAACCAAGGGATTTTCTAAGGAGACACCGTTGAAAAAAACAGTTTTGATTAAAGACGTATTTATATTTTTTCTCTTTTTTATAAATATGACAGCAGCCTCTTTAGCATCGGAAGCTGATGAAAATGTTGCCAGGATTCAGAAGGCATATGAAAACATTAAAGACCTGAAAGGCGCATTCACACAAAAAAATACGATCAAAGACCTTGGTAAATCCGATACTTACAGGGGTGAATTCCTGATAAAATATCCGCTCAGGATGAAGTGGATGTATAAGGGAAAGACCCTTCAGGATATAATCATAAACAACGAAGATGTCCTGATTTACAAAAAGGGCGACAACCAGGCATACAAGGGGAAATTTGACAAAAACACCTATGGCCAGACACCGGTTGCACTCTTAAGCGGCCTGGGTAATATAAAGGAAGAATTCAACATATCAGGCAAAGGGGATACCCTTATTTTGACACCTAAAAGACCTGTAGGGACTATTACCTCGATAAAAATAACAATGTCTGATGACGATTTCCCTGTCCGCTCTTTCGTTATCCAGGACGGTCATTCTAATGTGATAGAGATCGAACTTAAAGATGTAAAGATAAATACCGGGTTAAAGGACTCTCTTTTTGAATTTTCCCTGCCAAAAGGGGTCAATATATATGAGCAGCATCCTTAAGGCGCTTAAAAAAGCCGAGGAATCAAAGACCGGTGATTTAACAAAACAAACACCAGGCAAATATGCTTACCGCATAAAAGATAAGAAGTTTTGGGTGTTGATACTTTTTTTAATCCCTTTTTCTATCGCGTTATTTTTTGCAGCACTATATCTGTTTCCTAAAATTAAGGTCAGGACATCTCAGCTAAACCAGACCGTCGATATAATAAAAAATGAGCATCCTGCAACGTCCAGGCCGCTCCCTGATAATCCACCTGCCATCTCTACTGTAAAGGAAGAACCTGAAAATGCGGAAGGCCTGAATAACGAGGCGATCAGGGAAATAGGACAGAAGAACTTCTTAAAGGCCGAATCCCTGCTGAAAAAAGCTATCTCGATAAAATCTGACAATGCCGAACTCTATAACAACCTCGGTCTTGCATTAAAATCCCAGTCAAGACATAAAGAGGCCGCTCTACAGTACGAAAAAGCCCTTTTGCTTAAACCGGATTTCCCTGAAGCCATAAATAATCTGGCGCTGGTGAACGAACTCACCGGCAACAGGCAGAAGGCGCTTGAACTGTACAGAAAGGCGCTTTCCCTAAGGCCTGACTACGCCGAAGCCCATTTAAACATAGCTCTTCTCCTGGAAGCCATGGGTAAAAACAGCGAGGCTGAAAACCATTATCATACCTTTATTACTCTAAGTAATGATGCCGAATTAAAGAAAAAGGTTAAAGAAAAATTAAGCTCGTTAAAAAATTAAAGAGAAACTTATCTAACAAATGTTAATCCTTGGAATAGACACATCATGCGATGACACCTCTGCCTCTGTTATGGAAGATGGCTCGAAGATCCTTTCTAATATAGTCTCCAGCCAGACCGAGATACATGCTAAATATAACGGCATAGTGCCGGAACTTGCCTCAAGAAGACATATCGAAATGATATTGCCTGTAGTTGAGGAATCATTAAAGAAGGCAGATGTATCATTGTCAGACCTTTCAGCTATTGCAGTATGCCACGGCCCCGGTCTCATAGGGTCACTCCTTGTCGGCTGTTCTTTTGCAAAGGCCGTCTGTTATTCGAAGGGCATACCCCTGATAGCCGTAAACCATCTTGAGGGACACATCCTGTCAGCGTTCCTTGAAAGCCCTTCTCTGGAATTCCCTTTCCTGTCCCTCGTTGTATCAGGAGGTCATACAAGCCTTTACATAGCAGAAGATTTCGGTAAATATACGGAGATAGGGAGGACGCGTGACGACGCTGCAGGAGAGGCGTTCGACAAGGTATCAAAACTCCTTGGACTCGGATATCCCGGAGGCCCGGTCATTGACAGTCTTGCAGCACAGGGTAAACCACATGCAGTCGATTTCCCGAGGGCATACCTTCCCGAAAGTCTCGATTTCAGCTTCAGCGGTTTAAAGACAGCAGTGTTGAACTACCTTAGATTGCAAGAGCAGAAGCGAGGAAGTGAGGAAGCTCAGATGTCAGCAGCTCCCCACCCCACCCTTGGCAAGGGGGGGATTGAAGGGGGGGTAACTTCCGGACTTCCTAACTTAAGCACTTCGGCGCTAATCAGTGATATTGCAGCCTCTTTTCAGGCTGCTGTAATAGATGTGCTTGCAAGAAAAATAGAGTCGGCAATGAACAATCATCGGATTAGTCGTGTAACACTTTCAGGCGGGGTTTCCGCAAACAGCTCATTGAGAAAGAGGATTACCGATGCAGGCATTGAAAAAGGATGGGAGGTCTTCCTGCCTTCAACTGCATTATGCACTGATAACGCTGCAATGATCGCCTTTGCAGGATACCACCGCTTTTTAAACAATGACTTTGCAGGACTCGACCTGAACCCAAAGGCCTATCTGCCGCTGTAAAAATCTCCTTCAGCCTCCCCCGGCTTGTATGAAACTTTTTAACTTGATAATTCCCTGTGGCTTGTCACAGGGTTTCCTCTGTCATTCTGAACGGAGTGAAGAATCTTATCCCGATAAGCAGTCACCTCAGCGACTCGTCCGTACCCAGTCCCGAAAGCCTTCGGGACGAGGAGAGCCGGGGCGAGAATCTTTATTCAGAAGGACACCCGATTAGCCTTCAGAAAGGCAGCGTAGCGTGTCAAAATATCATATGGAACTTTTTGCATGGTATTAGTCATATGCGTAATCTACTAAAATCAAAATGTTACGTCAAGCGCTCATACTTACTGCCTTGACCACATATGTGCTTTCTGGTATTATCGAGAAACTATCTAATAACTTGTTATACCTGAATGAGCTTAGGCAAGAATGACACTTCATATTAATACAATAACGCCCACTCATATAATCAGTGTTTCTGATAGACAAATTTCGACTTCTCGCGGCATGTTGGAACTCGCTGACGACAGATATAAACATTTGCTATTGATGACTGATGATGGGGCTGCAATCATAAGTTTTGCTGGCTTCGCGGGCACTATCACCGCCGATGGTCAATTCGAAAGATCAACTATAGATTGGCTGACCGAATTATGTTCTGAGACATCGCGCAGTGGCAAGCATACAATTGATGCTCATCTGACCGACATTCGTGATCAATCAAAGCAATATATTGACGAGTTCCGGAAAAAGGGCATTAAGCCGGAGCTGCTACGATTAGCAATTGTCGCACTTGGGCTGTGCAATAATCAGCAATTTACCTGTGTAATTGATAATTGCCTCGAAAACTATTGGTTGTGGTCGGAGAAAGCAAAGGAAACTTTTACAACGCGAATTCGCAACCACAGCGAAAAGGACAAATTTAGAGACGGCTATATTACGCAAGTTCTGGGTGATGAACGTCTTGCACTAAAACAAAGATCATTTCTCAAACTGTTGGGAATTTATGCTCGAAATAATAATCCGAGAAAAATCTTCGGGACTTCAGTGAGAATTATAAGAGCTGCGGCTACTCTCAGCAATGGCACAATTGGCACAAATTGCTCTGGAATTCGAATGACAAAAAATGAACCAGGCATTGAAGTATATAATGATAGAAGAACTGATGCTTGGGAATTAGTGATGCCAAATTCAATTACCTCACGAACAAGCATGTCCGTCATGGTTGCAGATATCAAAGGAAAGAAATTCAATCCATGAAAGACTATTGGGGGAAAGACTATTGGGGGACATCCTATAGTGCCTCCTGTCAAGATAAAAAATCATCTATAAAATTTACTTAAATATCAATGACGTTGGACAACTATTGAGGGGACGGTGATGAATTAGTTGACTTATTCAGAAAAAAGGATACAAATGGCCGGTTCTATTTAGAGCATGCCCGAAACTTTATTTAACAATTAAGGTAGTCGTCCGTGCGTAAAACAATATGCCCATTTTCAACAACCATAACCCAAACTTTTTTCTCTTCACTATTACTCAATGCCTGTAATATAATCTCCTGTGAAATAGGCGCTTCCCACACAGCATCGACCATTTCCAATAAAATCGAATTGACAATTCCTTACGTTATATTTACAATGTAGTTATGAAGCCTCTTCGCTTTGAGTGGGATCCCAACAAGAATCTTGAAAACCAACGAAAGCACGGCGTCTCATTCGAGGAAGCTCAGGCTGTTTTCCTTGACGAGAATGCCTTAATGATCCATGATCCCGATCATTCTGACGACGAAGATCGTTTTGTTCTTCTTGGATTAAGCGCCAAAATCCGTCTATTGGCTGTATGTCACTGTTACCGAAAAAGCGATGAGGTTATCAGAATCATATCTGCGCGGAAGGCAACCCGCAATGAACAAAAACGTTATTGGGAAAGGTGATGAAAATGAGAAAAGAATATGATTTTTCAAAGGCGACTAAGAATCCCTATGCCAGCAGACTCAAGCGTCAAGTAACTCTCAGGATGGACGAAGGTACCATCAGCTACTTTAAGAAACTTGCACAGGAGATCGGCGTCCCTTACCAGACGCTCATCAATCTGTATCTGCGTGATTGCGCCGCATCTCACAAAAAACTCTCACTGCGCTGGAAGACTGCATAAAGTTTTAACCTGCGGGTCGAGAACGACGCGAAAAAAACGCGTGTCTCACCCGCGCGATGCAAACTCTATCGCACTTCTTTTGGCCTTGTACGTTAAACAGATACAATACTAAAGCTATTTTGCCTGTCCTTTTTTCCTCTTCAACCACACAAGGAATACGACTGCTGTTATTAACATTAAAACACTTATCCCCTGGGATATCGAAAAGCCGGGAAAAATAAAGCCCCTTACCTCGTCCCCCCTGAACCTCTCGACAACAAACCTGATTATCGAATAATTAAGAATATACATCCAGAATATCTGTCCCTTGAATGATTGATGTCTTCTGAAAAGTATAAGCATAAAAAAATTAATGAACTCTCCTGCGGATTCATACAATTGCGAAGGATGCAGGGGCACGCCCAGTATTGCAAGCGATTCAGGATCTGTAAAAGTCACTGCCCACGGTATATCTTTGGCAGGTGTTCCGTAACAGCACCCCGCGCAGAAACATCCGAGCCTTCCGATCGCATGGCCTATCGCAATAGAAGGCGCCCATATGTCGGCAGTCGACCATAAATGAAGTCCCTTTCTTTTTGCATACCATATTGCGGCCGGCAGGGCAAACAGCATGCCGCCATAAAAAACAAGACCGCCTTCCCATATTTTAACTATATCCACCGGATGGTTTTTATAGTAAGGCCAGT
This sequence comes from Nitrospirota bacterium, assembly GCA_021813425.1. Lineage (GTDB taxonomy): Bacteria > Nitrospirota > Thermodesulfovibrionia > Thermodesulfovibrionales > UBA6898 > JAKAKQ01. The sequence continues at coordinate 249 of JAKAKQ010000158.1, read as the reverse complement.
TCGTCATGACAAAGAATATTCTTGAACCGATAATGCCTGCTATCAGGACATAAAAACCTATATCGACAATGCTCTCGTGCGGAAACCCTGTCTTTTTTGCCTGTCTTACGGCGAGCAATAAGGCAATAACAAATCCGATAGCTATCAGGAAACCGTATGTATGGATTGTCAGAGGCCCGATCTTTATGAGTACCGGATACATTAACCCTTCTTCCTGAGCAGATTAATAAACATAAGGAATATCCCGAT
>JAKAKQ010000258.1 GCA_021813425.1 Nitrospirota bacterium | reverse complement strand
AAGTTAATTGGCCTGATTGCGGTGAGAGACGTTGTTAAAGACGGGCTGTCTGAAGAAATTGCAAGCCTTAGAACACTGGGGATGAAAAGAATCGCAATGCTGTCAGGGGATAATCGCATTGTGTCAGAGGCAGTTGCTGATTCTCTGGGGATTAAAGAGATTGCATCCGACTTGCTTCCAGAAGAGAAAGTGTCATATGTAGACCGATTAAAAAAAGAGGGCCATCTGGTGGTCATGGTTGGTGACGGGGTTAATGACGCCCCGGCATTGGCTTGCGCTGACATCGGGATGGCGATGGGAACCGCGGGAACCGATGTTGCAATTGAGGCTGCGGATGTAGCCCTGCTCGGCGACGAGCTTTCAAAGGTAAGGTATACGATAAGTTTAAGCCGCAAGGCATTTCAAAAGATGAGGGCAAACATTGTCTTTGCCATTATCTGGAATGTGATTGGACTGAGTCTGGCGTCCTTGGGCTATCTTACCCCTATTTTTGGAGCAATCCTTCAGGAGGCAGGCTGCATTTCTGTTGTCATTAACTCATCGTTACTCCTTTTTTATAAAGGTGATAGAGGATAAAAAAGTTTGAAGAATTCTATGATGGAGATACTATGACAAAGAAGGATATGAAAATTGAAATCTATGACCCGGCGCTCTGCTGTTCATCAGGTCTTTGCGGGCCGAGCATCGACCCGGGTCTTGTTAAAATGAACGATGCAGTGCTGGCTTTGATAAAACAAGGGGTTGAGGTCGAGAGATATAACCTTGCCCAGCAGCCTAATGCATTTATGGCAAACAAAACGGTCGCCGAACTACTGCATAGTAACGGTAAAAAGATATTGCCGGTCACTTTTGTAAACGGCGAGGTATTCAAAACAGGTAAATACCCCTCGTATGAAGATCTGTGCAAAGCGCTCGGAATCGAGCCATTAAAGGCGAGACCCATATCATTACATTTAGGATAAAATGACAAAATATATTTTCTTTTCAGGCAAGGGCGGCGTGGGTAAAACAACTATGGCGTGCGCCACAGCTATCCACTATGCCCTGACAGGCAAAAAGACACTGATAGTAACGACCGATCCGGCTTCCAACCTTGCCGATGTCTTTGAGCAGGGGATAGGTCATAAGATTACACCAATCAGAGGCATCAATAATCTTGATGCAATGGAAATAGACCCTGATGAGGCAACGCGGGAATATAAGGAGCACATTATCGGCCCGTTCCGTGAGATCATGCCGGAGGATGTCATCGCCTCTCTTGAAGAAAACCTGAGCGGACCCTGTACCACCGAAATGGCATCCTTTGACCGGTTCATTGATTTCATGGAAGGTGATGAATATGATGTCATTGTATTTGATACAGCTCCGACCGGTCACACCATAAGGCTGCTTGAGCTTCCTGTTGACTGGTCAAAACATATAGAGGAATCTGCAAAAGGAAGCGGACAGACCTGTCTCGGCCCGGTGCAGTCAATCCAGGATTCAAAGGATAAGTATGACAGAGCTACTGCGCTCCTGAAAGATCAATCAAGAACAACCTTTATTTTTGTAATGCGTCCTGAGGAGTTGTCCCTCTATGAGACGCTGAGGGCATCGAAGGAGCTTGAGACCATAGGGATTAAAGCAGGAGAGATTATTGTCAACGGGATACTCCCGGAAGAAGTCTGCGAGATTGAATTCTTCAGGAGAAAATATGATTCGCAACAGAAGGTAATCAAAGAAACGGAAAGCGCCATAGAGAAGCCTAAACGCTATATGTTCTTACGGGATAATGAGGTTAAGGGCGTTAATGCTTTAAAAGGTATTGCTGATGAGATGCACACCAAAAATCCCCCTTTATCCCCCTTTTTCAAAGGGGGATTTCAACCATTTTCTCATTCAGCAAAGCCCCATTCTTTAGTCCCCACTTTAGCAAAGGGGGGCGAGGGGGGATTTTCACCTGAAGAATACAAATCTGTACTCAACATTGAAAAACCAGACATCGACTCTCTCTTCCTGCCCGATAATCAGACAAAAGCCATCTTTTTCACCGGCAAGGGAGGGGTCGGAAAGACCTCGATATCCTGCATTACGGCTTTATATATAGCCCAAAAAGGGGTAAAGACTCTTCTTGTCACAACCGACCCAGCGGCACATATCGGAGAGGTGCTTGATGTAAGGGTGGGGAGCAAACCCGTGGAGGTTGCTGAGAATCTTCACGCCGTGATGGTCGATCAGCAGGAGGCCTTTCAGGGTTATAAGGAAAAGGTCCTAAACGATGCACGGGGAAAATATTCAGAGGACATGATTGCTGCAATGGAAGAGGAACTCAATTCACCCTGCACTGAGGAGATGGCTGCCTTTGATAAGTTCATACAATTCATTGAAGACAGGAATTATGAAGTAGTGGTATTCGATACCGCGCCCACAGGCCATACCTTAAGACTCCTCGATCTCCCTTTTGATTATGCGAAGCAGGTAGAAATGATGGTCTCGACAGTAGAAAACTCTGAAATCAAAGAGACTGCTCAGAACAGGTTCAGGGATATCATCGGTGCGCTGAGAGATAAAGACAGGACCGTCTTCAGTGTCGTGCTCTATCCCGAGTCTACCCCGATAATGGAGTCCTACAGGGCGATGCTCGATTTAAAAGAGGCAGGGATTGAAACACAGCTTGTTATTGCAAATATGGTCCTTCCCGAAGAAGTATGCAGCAATTATTTTTTTAAAAACAGAAGACAGATGCAGGTGAAATATCTGGAGGAGATCAAAGAGAGATTCGGCCTTCCTGTAGTCCAGTTCCCACTGATGCAGGAAGAGATAAAAGGAATTTCCCGGCTGAAGATGGCTGCGACGTGCCTTTAAAAAAAATGAAGCGGAGGATCTGATGATAAAAAGATACATTGTTTTTGCAGTTCTTTTAAACGTAATCGCACTTTCCGGATGCAGCCAGGCAGCAGGTATCGATGATGTACTGAATAAGGCAAAGATGGAAGGGAAGGTAGTTATGCTCGAATTAGGCTCTGTCGGCTGCATCCCCTGCGAAAAGATGAGACCGGTCATGGAAAAACTAAAAACCAATTACAAAGGCAAACTCGACGTGTTGTTTATCGATGTGCGCAAAGACAGGGAAAATGGCAGGCGTTTTGGTGTTGCTATGATCCCGACTCAGGTTTTTCTGGATAAAAACGGCAAAGAGTTTCATCGGCATATCGGATTTTACGGTTACGAAGAAATCGAGCCGGTGTTAAAGAAGATAGGTTTATAGTGGAGTCGCTTCTAAGCAACATTCAGTCCATTGTCCAGAACCAGCACGGTCTGGCTTTCATCGCCGTGTTCATTGGCGGGCTTATATCCGCCTCAAGTCCTTGCGTCCTTGCAGCCATACCTTTGATAATCGGCTATGTCGGCGGCTATTCAGAGGGAAACAAAAAGAAGGCTGCCCTTTTCTCTCTTGTATTCGTTCTCGGGCTCTCGATCACCTTTACCCTGCTGGGCGCTGCAGCTTCTGTCATGGGACAGTTCCTTGGATTTATGGGGAGGTGGCTTTATATCGGGCTTGCAGTTATAGCCATATCAATGGGTCTTCAGCTCATGGGGGTCATTTCAATCCCCCTGCCCTTTCAGAAAACAAGGGCGGTCAAAACAAAAGGGCTTTTAGGGGCTTTCCTGCTTGGCATGTTGACCGGCACTGTCTCCTCCCCATGCGCAACACCGGTGCTTGCCGTCATTCTCGCATATGTTTCGACTCAAGGAGATATGGCATACGGCGGCTTGCTTCTCTTTGTCTATGCTATCGGACATTGTGCGCTTATATTCATCGCAGGGTTTTCGATAGGACTTACCGAAAGCCTGGTAAGCTCAAAAGGGGTGAAGAACTTTTCCTTCTATTCAAAGAAGGTTAGTGGAGCATTGTTGATAATAGTCGGAATGTATTTCGGGATAACCAGTTCTTTTTAAAGGTGGGTTATGATCCTCGTATATATCATACTGGCGACATTCATTATGAGCCTGATCTCGTTGATTGGAGTTTTCTTCATCGGCATGAAAACCGACAGGTTCGAGAATGTTATCGAACAGCTTGTAAGTTTTGCCGTAGGAGGTCTGCTCGGCGGCGCATTCCTACACCTGCTGCCTGAAGCTATGGAAGCCGGGAACCCGTCAATCTTTTCATATGTTCTCTCCGGCATTATAGGTTTTTTTCTCGTAGAGAAGTTGCTTCACTGGCGACATTGCCATAAAGGCCAGTGTGAGACACACACTTTCACCTATCTTAATCTTATCGGCGACGGCGTGCATAATTTTATTGACGGGATGGTCATAGCAGCATCCTTTGTGGCAGATATACGCCTCGGCCTTGCAACAACCGTTGCGGTGGCCGCGCACGAGATACCGCAGGAGATAGGCGACTTCGGGATACTCGTGTACGGCGGCTTCAGCAAGGCAAGAGCGCTCATGTATAACCTTTTATCAGGCGTTACTGCCATAACCGGAGCGGTCCTGGCCTATTTTTCTTTTAATCAGATTATATGGTTCAAAGACTTCCTGATACCCTTTACGGCCGGGGGGTTTATCTACATCGCCCTTGTCGATATGATGCCGGAATTGCACAAGAAAGCGAGGGGCGGTAAGATCGCTGCGCAATCAGGCTTGATTTTTATTGGCATCGGCCTTATGTGGTGGTTAAGAGTCATTTTTGAACACTAAGACAAAGGAGGTAATGGAAAATGGAAAAGAGTTATCCCGAGTATCTGGAACGCATCAAATTTTTGACGGGAAAGCTGGCAAAAGAGATCCCCGGCACTGTTGGAGGATTCGGCAAGCTGCACAAGGAGGCACTATCCGAAGGCGCTCTCAGCACAAAGATGAAAGAGCTCATCGCCCTTGCTATCAGTATCTCCACAGAATGTGAGGGCTGCATCTCGTTCCATGTCCATGATGCACTTCGGTCGGGCGCAACGAGACATGAGGTCCTGGAGACTATCGGCGTTGCAATCCTCATGGGCGGAGGGCCGTCAATGATTTACGGCGCCGAGGCCATGGATGCGCTGGACCAGTTTGAGGCAAAGGGGGTTCAATAAACCCGGCATGATAAGAAAGATCTTGGATGCATCAAAATCGGACCCGGGACTTGAACGCTTGCTCGATGAAACCAGGGAGTACGCTGAGATATATCTTCTTGCCCAAAAAACCCAGAGAGGCTGCGATGGCATGGGAGAAGTGGCATCCACGAAGGAAGAATTCAGGGATGTTGTTGATAAAGTGATACAATACTGTAAAGAGAAGAATTATATTTCTGAAAACATATCATACGATATTGATTCGATTGCGGAGGAGATCATCAAGGGTCAGGATACATTATGAAGATAGAGTTTGAGCCTATAGGTTTTGTTAAAACAGAGACAGAGAACGTTCCACGTCATTGGACCATCTCGGACGCGGAAGGCTCGATAGTCGTTGATGAGCAGTACAAGGAAGGGCTTAGAGATATTAAGGCCGGACAGCGCATTGTCGTGCTTTTCTATTTCCATCAAAGCCCGCGGTTTACTCCCGACCTGCTTGTACAGAAGCCCCGGCACCGTAACGAGCAGTTGGGCGTTTTCAGTATCTGCTCCCCGGTCAGACCTAATCCTCTCGGAATGTCGGTTGTGGAAGTCCTCGGAATTGAAGGTTGCATCATCCATATCAAAGGGCTGGATATGATAGACGGAACACCTGTCCTGGATATTAAACCCTATGTGGAATGTGAATAAATGGCTCTTCTTGAAATAACAGGTCTCACATATATGACCCAGGGGAAAGAAATACTTTCGGGACTCTCTTTTTCCATAGAGGCATCGGAAGTGCATGCCCTGCTCGGCACAAACGGCACCGGAAAAAGCACCCTTGCCTATCTGATCATGGGCTGTGAAGGATACAGACCTGATTCCGGAGAGATAATATTTAACGACAAAGTCGTTAATGATCTAAAGATTCATGAAAGAGCACAAATCGGGATTACCATGGCCTGGCAGGAGCCGGTGAGGTTCGAGGGAATTTCTGTAAGGGATTATCTTTCTTTGAAGCAGAAAGGCACAGATTCGTCGCGGTATCTCGAAATGGTCGGGCTCTCTCCTGAGCTGTATCTTAACAGGATGGTCGATAAATGTCTGAGTGGAGGAGAGCGGAAGCGGATAGAGCTTGCCTCCGTACTTGAGTTGCGACCGAAGCTTGCCATCCTCGATGAGCCTGATTCCGGCATAGATATGCTTTCGACGCAGGACATTATTAATGTCATCAACCTCTTTAAGCAGAACGGCTCGTCGGTACTTCTAATTACCCACAGAGAGGAGATCGCCTTAATTGCAGACAGGGCATCCCAGATATGCAGGGGGAAAATTGTTTGTTCAGGAAGTCCCCGTGACGTGGCGGATTATTACAAGGCCAAAAAATGTCTTGTCTGTGACGGAGTAGTCTGTAATGAATAAGCTTGCTGATCTGATGAAAGCCTTTGGTGAAGCCGGTGGCGACAAGGCTATCCTTGAAAATAATGAGATAGCGCATCTTGTTGCAAGCGGCCATAAATTACTAAGCATGAAAAGTGTTGAAGGCCTTGAGGTCGATGCGAAGGAGACTCTGACCGGCGTCAGCGCTAAGGTTACCGTAAAAGAAGGGATAAGAATAAAGAACCCTGTTCATCTCTGCTTCGGCGTCCTCCACAAAAGGGGAACGCAGAAGATCAGGATGGACGTCAAGCTCGAAAAGAGTTCCTCCGCGCATTTCATCGCCCACTGCATATTTCCAAAGGCGGAAAAGGTGAAGCACATCATGGACGCTGAGGTCGAGATCGGGGAGAATGCTGAAATGAGATATTCGGAGACGCATTATCACGGGCTTTATGGCGGCATAGAGGTCTTACCGAAATCAGTTGTCAGGATCGGCAGGAACGGCAGATACTTTGCAGATTTTACCTTGATTGACGGCAGGGTTGGGACTCTTGAGATTGATTACTCTGTTGAAGCAGGCGAGAATGCCGTGACCGAGTTGACAGCAAGAGTATTTGGTCATGCGAATGACAATATAAAGATAAAAGAAAAAGTTGTTCTGACAGGAAAAAACTCAAGGGGTATAATCAAGACAAGGGTTGCCATTGAAGACGAGGCCATCGCAGAGGTCACCGGGATTACCAAAGGCAATGCCGCTGGCGCGCGTGGGCATGTGGATTGCATAGAGATTGTTAAGGACAAAGCAGTGGCAAAGGCGATTCCGATAGTAAGCGTTACAAACCCACTTGCAAAAGTTACCCATGAAGCTGCCATCGGCAGCGTGGACAAAAAACAGATCGAGACCCTCATGGCACACGGGCTAACGCCCGAAGAGGCTGTTGATATTATAGTAAAAGGGATTTTGAGATGAGTCATATTAAGTTCATTGTGTCGATAGGACTTTTTGTAATGCTGTCTTCGCAGCTTCAAATGTTTTCGCCGCTGAAGCCCGGCCAACTCACCTTCGGCATCTATCCATATGATTCCCCGTCAAAGATACACAAGGATTTCGGGCCTTTAATAAAGAGGTTGTCGGAAGAAGCCGGAATTCCTTTTAAGATAGTTATTGTTCCCAATTATATGTCTTTTATTAAAAGTATCGGCGAGGGCAGGATAGACATCGGTTTTATGGGGCCGTCACCTTATGTAAAAGTCAAAGATAAGTATGGAGGGGTCGAACTTGCTGCAAGACTTTTATTCCGGGATAATAAGAACGACATGATGGTAATAATCAGTTATACGGGCAGCAAGATCAAAGCTTTGGGAGACCTCAGGGGCAAAACCTTTGCTTTTGGAGACTTCCAGTCGTACGGCAGCCATTTCTATCCCAGGTATCTTTTAAATAAGGCAGGAGTGAAGCTAAAGGACCTGAGGGCCTATGATTATCTCAGCAGCCATTCAAGGGTAGTTCTTGCCGTATCTCACAGGGACTTTGATGCCGGAGGGGTAAGAATGGATATCTATGAGAAATACAAAAACCGTCCCATACAGGTTATAGCAGGCCCCTTTACAATTCCCCCGCATGTTATTGTTTGCAGACAGGGGCTTTCCGAGGACATCAAAAAGAAGATTAAGGAGACCCTCCTGAAGATGACCGACAGGGATATTTTAGACAGCATAGACCCTGATCTTATGAAATTCACGTCCGTCAAAGACAAAGATTTTATCGATGCCCGCAGGGTTCTGAATTATATAGAAGACAGGTAGAAGACATGAGCATAAAAAGGGATTTTTATAAAAGACTGAGCCTCATGATGGTTGTCTCTGTTCTGGTTGTGAGTGTGTTGGTGGTTAAGAAGGAAAGAGACATCCTTATTGAAGATATGCAAAACAGGGGCGAATCCATTGCAAGGCTGCTGTCTACTGTTGTGATGGAATCAGTGCTGACTTATGACTATGTAACCCTTGAGAGATATGTTCATCAAATAGTACAGGACAGATCCATAAATTCCTTAAAAATTGTAAGAACTGACGGAGAGGTGCTGGCAGAAGCGGCAAAGGACGCGAAAAAGGGAGAGCCGTTTGTGGTCAGTTACCCTGTTGAGATGGGAGGTGAAACACTCGGCAATATTCATGTCTCTTTTTCCACAGAAAGGGTGAATGCTGTTTTGCAGAGGATCATTATTTCAGCAATAGTCTTTATACTGGTGATCCACGGCATTGCGCTGGTGATCAACAACCTCTTCTTCAAAAAGTTGGTTATACAGCCTGTAAGGATGCTCATCGAGGTGACAAAGGAGTTTAAAAAAGGCAATCTGAAAAACCGCGTCAACACTCCGAAGAATACAAATAATGAATTTAATCAGCTTGCCCTTGCCTTCAACGACATGGCGATTGCCCTTGAAGGTAGTTTCGAGGACCTCAGGGAAAAGCAGAAAGAAATAAATACTGAAAAGACAAAGATCGAAACAATCGTCCGCAGCCTTGCCGACGGGCTCTTTGTCACAAACGGCGACGGCCTGATAGTATCGTTCAACGGAGCTGCGGAATTCATCTCAGGATACGGCAGGGATGAGGTTGTCGGAAAAGACTGTGAAGAAATATTCAGGAGCCGGTTTTGCGATGACGCCTGTGCGCTTCACAATGAGGGCAGGATTATCAGGAACAAAGAGACTGAAATTATCACAAAGGACGGCAGGCGGCTTATTGTATCGGTAAGTTCGGCCCTGTTGAGGGACAGCGATAGCAGGATCGTAGGGGGCGTCCAGACCTTCAGGGACGTCACCGCCGAAAAGCAAAGGCAGGAGATGCTCTGCCATGCGGAAAAGCTGGCGGCAGTCGGACAGATGTCTGCCGGGATAGCCCATGAAATAAATAATCCCCTCGGCAATATCCTCGGATTTGCAGACCTGCTTCTTAAGGACGCCGGGATCACGGACGATCAGAGAAAAAAGCTCAAAATCATCGCCGAACAGGCTGACAAGGCCGGCGAAATTGTTAAGGGGCTTCTTGGTTTTTCAGGACAGAGGGAGGCAAAACTTGAAATGGCGTCGATTAACAGCATTATTGAAAATGTTGCAAAACTTCTGTCAACACAGGCGGAGAATAATGGCATAAAAGTTGCTGTTCAACTTGAGGATGTTCCCTATATAAAGGCGGACCGCAGGCAGATCGAACAGGTGATTTTTAATATATTGCTTAACGCGATACAGTCGATTGAAGCCTCGGGCCGGGGGGGTGACGTATGGGTCTTCAGCAGGAAATCAGATTCGGACGTTGAAATAGAGATAAGGGACAATGGTCCAGGCATCCCGGAAAATATAAAACACAGGATATTCGACCCTTTTTTTACCACAAAGCCGGTAGGTAAAGGAACAGGACTTGGCCTTTCGGTCTGCCTTGGGATCGTCAAAGAACACAACGGCGCCATAGAATTTACAAGCGATTCGGAAAAGGGAACTGCGTTTATGGTCAGATTGTCCAATTTAAGGAACCATGACTGAGATACTCGTTATTGATGACGACTTAAGAATGCGTCAGCTCATCGCCGAGATACTTTCCGGGGAGGGCTACAAGGCGGTCGCTGTCGGCGACAGCAGGGAGGCCCTCATAATGCTCAAGGAAAGGGGCTATGGCCTTGTCATCACAGACCTCAAAATGCCGCATGTCGACGGTTTTGATATCCTTGATTTTGCTAAAAAGGCGGACCCTGAAGCAATAGTCATAATGATCACGGCACACGGCACCGTGGAGTCCGCCATAGCCGCAATCAGAAAAGGGGCCTACGACTATATCCAGAAACCCTTTAATCCCGACCAGCTTTTGCTTCTTATCGCGAGGGCGCTGGAACATCTGAAATTATTGAATGAAAACAAAATCCTTTCCGAAGAGGTGAAAAGTTTAAAGGCTGATGACTTTGTGGGCTCAAACCATGCAATTACCGCTATAAAAAATCTTATAGACAAGATAGCCCCGCTCGACACTACTGTCCTTATTCAGGGAGAGACCGGCACAGGCAAGGAGCTTATAGCAAAGCTTATCCATAAAAAGGGTCTGCGGGCAGATAATATATTTTTCCCTGTCAATTGCGGGGCAATTGCAGAGACCCTTCTTGAATCCGAGCTTTTCGGTTATGAAAAAGGGGCGTTTACCGGAGCCTTCACGCAAAAGAAGGGTATTTTTGAAACAGCAAGCGGCGGCACGATCTTTCTTGATGAAATCAACAACACTTCACAGGCCATGCAGGTGAAGCTTCTGCGGATCCTTCAGGAAAATGCAATCATGCGCGTGGGGGGGACAAAGAATATTCCTGTCGATGTCAGGGTGGTTGCGGCCTCAAACAGCAACCTCACGGAGGATTTATCCTCAGGGCGGTTCAGAAAAGACCTTTTCTACAGACTGAACGTTGTAACTGTCAGTATCCCTCCTCTTAGAGATAGAAGAGATGACATCCCGCTGATAGCTTATCACTTCCTTAATAAATATTGCAGGAAATTCAAGAAAGAAATTAAGACCTTTTCCGCGGGTTCTCTGGAAACGCTGCTTGCCTATACATGGCCCGGAAATGTCCGGGAGCTTGAGAATGTCGTCGAGCGGGCCGTTATCATCGAACCGTCCCATGAGATTACGCACGGGTCCCTGCCCGAAGAAATCAAGCAGGGGCCTCTGGACCCTTTGGCCCATATCGGGATCATGAAACTTGAAGAAATGGAGAGGTTCCTTATCGAGCGGACATTAAGACTGCTTGACGGACAGAAAAATAAAGCTGCCGAAGCGCTTGGAATTGATGTTACGACCCTCTGGAGAAAGATAAAGAAATACAACCTCGAATAGGCCCCTGTCTTGCCTTGCAAAATGCAAAGCCCTTGCAATTTGCAGTCTTATCCGTAAGGCCCGCACTGCCATATTCACTCCCGGCAATGCAAAAAACAATGCTTTGCAAGCCTTCATAATGCAGACAAGCACACAATAGCAATAAAGGCTCCTGGCACAATAATTGATATATTCTGATTATTGAGCCTTGTTGAATCTAAATACGCAGGGAGGTGATAGAAAGACGATTATAGTCGGGATTACTTGTAAAGGAGTGTTTAACTTTATTAATTAAACCGGAGGAAAAAATGAAGAAGATTACATTTATTGTAACTATCTGCTTTACAGTGCTGCTTTCCCTGAATTATGCGCACGGAGCAGGAATGAAGGGGCATGTTTGCGACGTGGATTTTGTAGCCGGGAAGGTCGGCAACCCTGGCTGGGTGGTCCTTGACGGAAGAGGGGGCGACAACTATAAGGGAGGGCATATTCCGGGAGCGGTGAACTACGGGAAGCCGGTGGTTGTCACGTTGAAGCATCCTGTTGACGGGCGCGTCGTGACCGTGCCGGAAGCGGAAAAGCTCCTGGGTCAAATAGGTCTGGACAACAACAAGGGACTGATTATCTACGGTACGAAAGGCGATTATCACGTTGCAATAGAGCAACTGCCGATCTATCTGGGAGTTAAAGAGTTCTGCTTCCTCGACGGCGGATACGAGGCATGGGTGGATTCAGGGAAAAAGAGCGAGACCGCGAATGTCACGCCGAAGCCGGCTGTCTTCAAGGCGGAGATTAGCAAGGCTGACTTGTACATGAGCACTGATGAATTGGTAAAAATTGTCAATAACAGGACCCCTAAGGTCACCATCATAGACGTAAGGTCGCCAAAGGAGTACTCCGCTGAAGAAAATACCATCGTCAGGGGCGGAAGGATTCCGGGGGCCATAAGCATCCCTGTAGACAAAAATATTAATAAAGACACGGGGAAAATGCTCTCGCTCGATAAACTCGCAGAGGTATATAAAGACGTCCCGAAGGACAATAA
>JAKAKQ010000392.1 GCA_021813425.1 Nitrospirota bacterium | reverse complement strand
ACCTTTGCGGGCTGTTTGACTGATACCTTTGCGGCATAAAGCGAACCGTCTTTTTCAGCTATATGTACGGCTATCTCCTTTTCCTTGGGTATATTTCCAAAAGACTCCGCACCAACAAGTTGTGTGCTATCATTCCATTTCGCAAGCCATGACTTCGCGCCAATATTAACCTGAATTGTCCTTGCCTTCCCCGAGACACCACCGAGAGTTCCACGCAAGACTTTTTCTGCAGGCTGGTGGCATTGTTTACATATCGGGGAAATGGTCGGGTTATCAGCAGCAAATACTTCTGTTAGGCTGAATGAGGTCAGGGTTATTGCCAATAAACTAAACAAAACTAAAAACCTTTTCTTAAACATGATCAACCTCCTGTCTAAAGTTATAACTTTAAGTTAATATAATTAGAAACAATGCAACTTGTCAAGCAAGGAGAGAATTAAACTGAAGTGGTATGTTGATTCTTTGGGACTAAAGGTAAGCTTCAAATTAAGATAATCCCTCTAAGCCCTGCTGAGGGATAAAAGTCAATGATCTTTGTTTTAGTTACTCCAGCCTGCCTTCCTGTTTCAGCTTTGCAATAATATTCTGGATCGCAGGCAGTGCATCGAGCGCTGCTTTCTCACCCTCGAGAATGGCCTCGTGTCTTTTTTCAAAATCAGCAGAGCCTATATGGCCTACTTTCGGTTTTATCACAACATCTGCTTTAGATGTCTGAATCGTCGCGAGTTTTGAGTACATTATATTTATTGATTGCAAGATAGTATCGATTGTGCCCTCAGGCTGTTTTGTGTCGAAGTCTGCCGATATATCCACTGCAATGATTATATCTGCGCCATATCTCCTTGCAGCATCAACTGCAACAGGGCTTACAACGCCTCCGTCAACATACATCCTGTCACCAACCTTCGCAGGTCTGAACACGCCCGGTATCGAACAGCTTGCCCTTACTGCTGTGCCGGTGTTGCCTTGCCCGAAGACAACCTCCTGCCCGTTCGGAACGCCTGTTGCGATTGCATAAAAAGGGATCCTGAGTTTTTCGATAGGCGTATTTCTGAGTGTTGAATTTATATATTCTTCAAGTTTTTCCCCTTTTACGAATCCATTGTCCGGTATGGTTAAATCAATAATATCTCCTTTTTCTATGGAGAGGGCCATTTTCTGTAGCTGGAAGGCATTAAAGCCATAGGCATAGAGGCTTCCAACAAAACTGCCTGCGCTTGTCCCGACTATCATATGTATCGGCATTTTATTTGATTCAAGGATCTTCAGGACGCCTATATGTGCAAATCCCCTTGATGCGCCGGCGCCAAGAACAACAGCAATCTTTGCAGGTTTTGACGGAGGCAGAACTTCCCTCGGCACGCATGAGACAATAATAAAGGATAGAAGTATTGTAAGAAGGCTAAAAAGTGCAGAGTGTTTATTTTTATCTTTATATAATCTCATCTTTATTTACATTATAAACCTTATCAGTTAAATAATTAGTTTTGAAATCCCTGCTTTTTCTAATAAATTTACACAAAAACCATATTGCCCGGAAAGCACAAGAAACATAACTCCTTCATGAGCAGTTGAAAACAGGATGCTGAAAACACTGGCATTTAAAATTGGTGTAATCTCAAACGTATAATCAATCCCTGCCCCATCAAGTACAGACTCTATCTTCTTAGCCTCATCAGGGGTTGAGGCGAGACAGAGCGGGGCAAGTTCTTTTCCTTTAAATTCCTCCGGCAATTTGCGCGGCATATCAATCCTTTTCTATCACAGTTGAAGCCTGTGGATACTCAGAATTATACCAGAGCAACCTACTTATTTCTGAGAACTCTGTATTTTAACCCGATTCTTTTTATACCCCGCTGTCTTTGCAGCGGTTCCATATGATTCCCCACTTTGGAAAAGGGGGGTAAGGGGGGATTTTGTAATGAATCCCTTACCTGATGATACCCTGTCCGCTTGCGGCGGTGAGCCTTTATGGATAAAGAATTATCATATTCATTAGATTTAATATATAATTAATACATTGAAAAATGCATCGCTGATCAGGCATGAACTGACTGACGATAAATTTAATATTACCGAAGAATAAGAGATGAAGATTTTAATAGTTGAAGATGATGAAAGCACAGTAGACCTTATCCGGCATTTTCTCAAGGATTCTGGTTTTGAGGTCATTACATGCAAGAGGGGCGATGAAGCCTTACAGATGATCCTTGATGAAAAGCCTGACCTGGCAATAATTGACGGCCTGATACCGGGGATTCACGGATTCGAGCTCTGCAAGAAGATTAAAAAAGACCCGGACCTAAAAAAACGGCCGAAGGTTATTGTGATGTCAAGTGTTTATAAAGGGCCTAAATACAAATACGAGGTCATGCAGGATTTTTCAGCTGATGACTTCATTGTCAAACCATTCAAGAAGAATGAACTTCTAGCAATGATAAATAACCTGCTGAAATAACTCAGTATCAGGCAAGGTTTTAAATAATTCTACCCCTCATCCCTGATCACGACCTTAACTGCCGATAGATAATCAGCAAGCAAGTTATTTAAACGTTTTATATCCTCTACATTTCCATTGCTGGCTGCTTCCTCGATCCCTTTTCCTATCTCGCTTATCCGGTCAAAGCCGTATCCGCCGCCAGAGCCGCTCATGCTGTGACCGATCACATATATCTCTTTCAGATTGCCTTCATCAAGAAATTGGCTGATCTTTTCTACGTCCTTACGACGTTTTTCGAGAAAGCCGGGAATCAGCTCTTCCAGGTCAGGATCAATATAAATCACCTTATCCCCCGTCTTCCCCTTCTTTTCTTCTGCCTTTTCAGCCATTGAACCGACTCCCAGATATTTATTGATAATGTTGACGAGGCTGTCTTTCTTGACAGGCTTGCTCAGATAGTCATTGCATCCGGACTTTATGCATTTCCTGATCTCGTTTTCCCCCTCATGCGCTGTCATCGCTATGACAGGTATCATATCAGCACCCTTTAACCCTTTGATAGTCCTTGCAGCTGTATAACCATCCATTACCGGCATTTCCATATCCATAAGAATCAAAGATATATTCAGCTTTCTGATCATGCCGATGGCCTCTATCCCGTTTCTCGCAAAGACAATATCAAATCCCTTAATTTTCCTGAGATGATTCTCGATCAGTTTCCAGTTATCCTCGACATCGTCTACAACAAGTATGGTCGGCCTTTTCATTCCAGACTTATCCACTGACTGCTGTAAGACCTCCTTTGCCTGTTGGAATAAGCCATAGTATTATCTTTCATAGTTCTGATTATACCAGTATTTTTCTTTTAATTGACTTTATGAGTATTACAGCCTGAAGGTTATTTCAGTCTAAGATCAGAAAGCATGATTTTTTAAAATACCCGCAGATTTGTTTTATGATATTATTAGATTCGGTGAGCAGATGAATAGCGAAAAGAAAAGCTTATCTATCGGTTTTAAATCAAAGGTCATCCTCGCCTTTTTCATCTTTAATGCAGTAGTGAGTTCTATTTTGTCTGCTTCCGCATACCACGTTTTATATAAAAATATGTTCGAGGAGATCAAGGGACGGGCTGCGAATATTACGCAATTGAGCAGCTACCTGATAGATAAACCGGCACTGAAGCGCCTGTTAGACAAAATGTCTCACGGATTGTCAGAAAAAAAGGTGATCGCCGTTGAGCAGTCCGATGACTTCAAACGCATCATGGTCCAATTGAACAGCATACGGGACATTGAAAAAGGCATGATACATTATGTGTATATTATTCGTCCCTCAGGCAGCGGGAAGGACCATCGCTATGTTGCAGATGCAGATACCTACAAGGACCTGGAAGAGGCGGCTGCCAATCCGCAGTCGGATGAAGAAATAGCAAGATTTAATTCGGATTTTGACGCATCCCCGTTTCCGGTTTTCAACGAAGCTGTGCGCGAAAAGAAAACCATGGTAGAAAAAGACTTTTATTATGATCCGGCTTATAAGGAAAACTCCTTTACTGCGTATGCCCCGATAATCGATGAGGCGACAGATACGCTTCTGGCGGTTTTATGCCTGGACATAACGGACAAGAACATAGACGCGGCTCTGAGGGAAAGCAGGAATTCATCTCTGGCAATTATAGCAGGCTCTCTTATCCTGTCGCTCATAATCTCTGTCATCCTGGGTAATATCTTTGCCAGGGGCATCCTCGCACTTGACCAGGTAGTTCAGCGATACACTCAAAAGGATTTTTCGGCCCGTTCTGCCGTAAGGACCAATGATGAAATAGGCAGGCTCGGCTTCAGCCTGAACTATATGGCCGAGACGATCCAGAATTATGCGGCAAGGCTTGAAAACCTTTTGGCTGCTTACAGCCGTTTTGTCCCCAAAAACTTTTTGCAGTTCCTGAACAAGGAAAGCATAACGGATGTACAACTCGGAGACCAGATACAGCAGGAGATGACAATCCTTTTTTGCGATATCAGGTCCTTTACCACCCTTTCGGAAAGCATGACACCCAAGGAGAATTTTAATTTCCTTAACAGCTATCTAAAGCGCGTTGGCCCTACTATCCGTTTTTATAACGGGTTTATTGATAAATACATCGGAGACGGCATCATGGCGCTCTTCCCTCACGAGCCTGATGACGCCGTCATGGCTGCAATCGAAATTATGAAAAAGGTTGATGACTATAACAGGCACAGGGTATCCATCGGATACCAGCAGATAAAGATAGGAATAGGCATACATACAGGGCTTCTCATGCTCGGCACTATCGGAGAAGAGGAACGGATGGACGGCAGCGTCATCTCTGATGCTGTAAACCTTTGTTCAAGGATGGAAGGGCTTACGAAATTCTACGGATCACCGATAATCATAAGCAGGGAGACGATGAAAAAGCTGAAGGATCAGGGGAAATATAACATCCGTTTTCTTGATAAGGTGCAGGTGAAAGGCAAGAATATGCCTGTCTTTATCTACGAGGTTTACAACACCGAGCCGACTGATATTATCGAAAAGAAGGATATGAACAAACAGGCGCTGGAACAGGCGATAGCGTTATATTTTGAGCGCAGGCTTGATGAGGCATTGAATATCTTCCAGCCTTTGCAGAAAGACTGTCCCTGGGACATGCTTGTTCAGCTATACATCAAGCGCTGCGAGAAATATAAAAAAGAAGGCATTCCCGACGACTGGACCGGGATAGAGGTGCTTGGATCAAAATAATACCCTTGAAATTCAGCTCAATGCCACTCCCGGTTTAAACAGCATACAAGGGTAATCAGCCGCCGATAACAGCGTGGTCTTCCTCCAATGCCTCAGATATCTCGCGCTGGATAATTGGATAAGACACGGAATTCCACTCATCGCCAAAATGACGGGAAAGAAGATTCAAGGCAGACGGGTCATCTGTTTCGATGACAAAAATTATCTTCAGGGGAGAAATCCCCAGCACCTCGTAACGATTAATTGTTTTGCATCTCTGCTGAAAAAGTCTGTCCTTGCCTTTCTTAATCCATTGTTCCCTTTCATGGCGGATCTCTTTTAGTGCCGTGGTCTCTTTGGCATCAAAAATAGAAATATACCACATTTACCTCACCTCCATAAGTAAAGAATAGGACAATTTTTGAATTTTGTCTATTTTAAAAATAAGATTAGGCTTAGAGGCTTTTCAAACCCTGGGATGCGGATCAGTCCCTTTGGTTTTCATGCGAACATATCCTCCGAGAAGGGCAAAGAGGATTGTGAGGATCAGGGCTATCATATCCAGCCATAAGTGTTCGGAACCAGACAGGGTAAAAATGGATATCATTCCAAAGGCGGCAGAGGCTATGCCCATAAAAAGGGTATTTTTCAATTCTGCAGTTTTTGAAATGCGGGCTGTCATATATCCTCCCAGTCCTGTAAACAGCAATCCGACTATGGGCGTTATGGTCCTGAAAACAGGGGTGCGGGAGAAAGCATCGATTTGCTTTATTTCATCCCCGGTAGATGGCAATAACATGAGGGCAAGAAGACCGAAGGCAAAGGCAAATAAAAAAGTGCCGCCTATATCCACAAGAAGCCCGATTACTACCGCTTTAAAACTGATATCCTTCATATTTTCTATTATGCACTATTTGTATGGCAGTTTTGGCTGCTGTGCCTGATTATACAATTGTCTCTGCAGTTCATCCTGTATAATGTCCCAGCCGTTTTCAGCATGCGGAATTACGCATCGGGAACAATCCTTCATCCCGGAAGGCAGTATCGAAAAATCCCCCGGACATGAAAGCAGGAATAACGGGCAATAACAGAACAGGCATGAATGCCAGTACTTTAGATTATGACAGGGCAAAAATTCACATTTGAGATTTATGTAATGTTTATAGTTCATTCAGTCCTCAAGGTTTTATCGCTATATCAAGGTCAAAAACAAACTGCCTGACATGATTTCTAAAAAACTTTTTGACCTTATCCCAGTTTATTTCGCTGCCTTTTATGTAATCAGGTTCGGGATTTGATTCGGCATCCGAGAAATATACGAGTGATTTTCCGATATGTATCGGATTAATCCTCTCTTTCCCGAAGCGCTTTATCATATGATCCGCTATTATGTGAAAGGGCATTTTCTGAAGAACAAAATAAAGGTCGATAAAATCCCTCTTTGTCCCCCTCTGGCTTATGGCTATAACCTTCATCGAGGCTATATCAACAATCCCTGCAACAGTGACCTCCTCATATCCGGGAGTCCTTTCGAGAAAAGGGTAATCGTATTTAAATATTGACACCTTGATACCGGCTGCCTCAAATATCAGATACCCCTCTCCTTCAGAAATGATGCGAAAGTGAAGACCTGTTTTTCTTAAGGCAGAGATGATATCCTCCGGATTAAAAACCTTCCCGGTGAAAAAATCGAGATCTATCGAGATCCGATGGCCCAGATGCAAGGCAAGGGCAGTCCCGCCGGCAAGAACAGCATCATATTTTTTAAAAATATTCTTCATCTTGCGAAGGACCTTCCAGCCGTTTTCAGGGAAACATTCCTTATGCACTCTGAACCCCTAACCATATCAGCCAGAACTGACGGGTCTTTTCAGAAATAGCCCTGCTTATGTTAAGCACATCAATAATCTCCTGGACCGTATAGACCCTCTGAAGCCACTCAACGGCTTCCATATCTCCGAGTTCAAGAACCCTCTCGATAATATATCTTGCATTTTTTCTTATATGGATGTTCCTGAGGCTCGTGTCCCAGAAAAGGGATCGGAACCGTTCGGGCACTGAAGATGTCTCTTTTATGTCGGAAAGCATTCTGACTACCCTTGGGTTATCGGCATGGCCGAGGTATTTATGGACGACCTTCTCCCCCTCTCTTTTCACAAGGTATGCATACCTGTTCCTGCCTATCTTCTTCGTGATCACGCCCATATTCTATTTTACCACACATTGTTTGGTAAGACAATTATGAACTATCGTCTCTATTAATTGCCCCCTATTAACCCCCTCTTAGGTTAAGAGGGGGATGGGGGTGTTATCCTTTCCGCTATCCGGGTTAAAACGCCCTCAATATTTTGCAAAATCTCTCAATGTCCGCAAGAGTTTTTCGCCATGCCTCACGGATTTTACCCCGCCTTTTTAAACTCCTTCTCTATTCTCTCTACCAAAAAAACCTTCATTAATGATTGATATGGTATGTCACGCTTGTTAGCAAGGACCTTGAGATGTTCTATCAGCGATTCAGGCAAGCGAATTGAGATTGTTCTTGTTGTGGGTTTCAGGTTTGAGAATATTGATCTTTTTGCCTTCGAATAGTCTATATATTCAGTTGAGTCATGGGTTGCCCAGAATTCGGCTTCCTCTTTTTCACTCTTGAATTTCGGCAATTTTTTTAACTGCTTCATTATAAGCCCTCCTCTCTTTAATGCTCATGTCTCTTGCTGATATCACCCTTATTTTTCTGCCTCTTATAGTGAAGACAATAAATAACAATCTTGCGTTATCTGTTTTCCCGAGAACATACTGTCTGTTTTCGGTTCCGGAGTGACCTGTGTCTTCTTTAACAACGAGAGGTTCATTGAAAAATACTTCTTCACATTCGAAATGGGTAACACGGTGCTTCTCCCAGTTTTTTGTTATGTTTCCTTTGTCCCATTCAAAGCTTTCTAACCCGGGAAATAATTCAGCCAATTACGCTCCTGTATATATCTAATGTATACAAAACCATGCGGTCTGTCAATGCATAATAGCAGTGGGCATCCCATTCCAGTTCTGTCTTTTAAACTCCCCCATCTAAAACCCGAAAAACCCTTTCCTCAATTTCTTCAACGTCCCGCTGTCTTCTCCCTGTTCCTCAGCAGGTTTCTGCTCATATCTCTCTTTGGTCTGCTCTTCGGATTGTTCATCTTCCACCTGTCTCCTGCTCTTTCTGGCAGGCCTGCGTTCCTCTTGCTCTTCCATCCCCAGAGGTACCATACCTGTTGACTTCAATCTCAGTTTTACTGTCCAGATCGGGTTCCAAGCTGCCTTCGGGTCTTTGGGCTTTGGCGGATAAGCGATATTCATCTCATCACCATAAGCAATGAATTGGATCATTCCACCGCCTGTGTCCTTGAAAATCCCTTTTGGGATATTGCAGCTTGTTTTATCAGGATTCATTACTACTTTTTCGCCGATAAATTTCTTTACATCACTGTTCGGAAGGAAATCCATGAGCCCAAACCCTGTTTCAGGCACTTCGCTTGATGACCAGATGATCGTCTCGCCTGTTTTGTCGTTATGCGACATAGCTGTCGCATAATATCCTGTTGCTGTCGGAATGTCCTTCCACTGGAATCTTATGCTGTCTGAAAGCCCGCCTTTTACTGACGTGAATTCAACAGGGGACATGAAGTCATGCATCTGGTCTATGGAAAATTTAATGTCAGGCATGTAATTTCCATGCACAAACTGGCCTCCCTGCAACGAGCTGTCCTTTGGCACCTGTATGCTGCTTTTCTTGTTAGGCCATTCGGCATAAATCCAGCCCTGCCTTGGCCTCGGAGGATACTGGGCAGAAGGCGTGTGTCCCATGGACATGGCCTTTCCGAATTCTGTTATGCTCATCTTTTCAGTATCTAAAATACGTGGCTGTCCTTTGCCTATTGTCTCGCTGCATCCCCAGTATATGAGCATACGCGCCTTTGGCTTTTCCATCGGCATATGTTCTTCTTCGTATTTTTCAGGCTTGTACTTTTCCAGCGGCGGGATAAGCAACGGAAGGGTCTCGCCCATCTTCTGTCCAGGCGGTATATCATGGGTTGCATTAGGGTCAGGAGGGAGCGCCTGAGGAGCATTTAACTGCAAAAATATATTGCGGCCTGCTCCGAACCCCTGCCTCCCCATAAAACCGCCCATTCCCGACATCTCCTCCGACATACCCGGGATGCTCTGGTTCTGTGTTGATACGCTCATCCAGTACTGTGTTACAGCCGGTTTCTTTTCCTTCTCTTTTTCAGCAGGCTGTGCATGTTCTGCAGAAAGTAACAACATAGTAATCATGCTTATAAAAAATACTTTAGATAATGTTTTCGATGATAAATATCTCATAACGATTTCCTCACAGATAAAATTGTTTTAAATAAAGTTTTTATTCTTTCAAACCAGAATCTGCTGCAGACCCCACAGCCTTTTCATGGTCATCAGCGTATCCTGTGATCCTGTATCTTAAATGGGAGGATTCCTTGTGGTCGTAAAGGTAGATCATATCCCTCTGGATATTGCCGATGAAGTAAGCGGAACTTCCGCGGAGATGAAGGATGAAAGTCCTCCAGTTTATAAAGATCTCGATGGAATGTCCGCTGCCGGATGTATATTCATAACTGCAGTCACGCGCATAGCCCGGCACATAATCCCTGTGTCTTTCATCGAACTCCTTCAGGAATTCGGCATCCTGAAGTCTGCTTATGTCGATCTCCTGCGACCCTGAAATATCATAGAGAAAGGTTATTTTCTTGCCCGAGATCAGGCGGCAGGCGATATATGCAATGCAGGCATGCGTATGCTGGTTCATGCTGACCTCATCTTTTTTGTATTTTTAATCACCCTTCATCTTCAAGCGCCCTTCCTGATATCCTGAAGTTATAATGGGTTGATTTTTTATGGTCATAGATATAGACCGAGTCCCCCCGGACATTACCCATGAAATGTGATGAGCTCTCATGGATATAACCGATAAACGTGTTGCCCTTGATGGAGATGTCAAGGAAATGGCCGCCGGTAAAGGAATACTTGAACCTGCTGATATCGGGTGAACCAGACATGTAAGCCCAGCTCAGGTAATCGAATTCCTTGAGGCGATCGGCATCAGGAAGGCTGTCTATGTCGATATGCCGTGAACTGGCATAGTCATAGATTGAGGAAATGTTTTTACCGGAGATCAGCCGGCCGACTATATATGCTATACATGCATGGGTATGGGATTTCATAAGTTTCCTGCCTCACCCGCACTTTGTAAATCCGCAGCTGTGGCAGACCGCACATCCTCCCTCGTGTTCGACTGCCCCTCCGCATTCGGGGCACTGTCCTATGAGCATTACTTCGCTGTGTTTCTTGCCTCCGTTGCCATTTCCTTTTTCGCCCTTCTGGGTGTATTTTTCGAGGGCCTTTGCAATGGCATCAGAGCATGAGGTTATCTTGCCCCCGCTTGCCCATGTCTGCTGGTGGCAGGTTATGCCCTTGAGCTGGCTGATTATCGCCTCGGGCTCTATATTGGAACGAAGGGCGAGGCTTACGAGCCGGCCTATCGCCTCTGCCTGGCTTGAGGCGCATCCTCCTGCCTTACCCATATGTGTAAAGAGTTCGAAGAGCTGGCCGTTTTCATCTTCATTAACAGTTATATAGATGTTCCCGCATCCGGTCTTCATATGTCTTGTTTCGCCCTTTATGTTTTCGGGCCTTTTCCTCGGCACGATCTTCTGCTGGACATACGGCTCAGGCTCTTTAGCCGTCTTTCCTGTAGAGAGCACCTGCTCTTCCCTTGAGCCGTCGCGATAGACAGTGACCCCCTTGCAGTTGAGTTTGTAAGCTAATATATAAACGTCTTCGACATCTTTCGGGGTTGCATCGTGCGGAAAGTTGACTGTCTTTGAGACAGCGTTGTCAACATATTTCTGGAACGCTGCCTGCATTGCAACGTGTTCCATCGGCGTTATATCGTGTGCGGTCACAAAAATCTCCTTGATGTTATCTGGTATTTCGTTGAAGTCATGAAGGGATCCTTTGTCCGCTATCCTCTCCATAAGGTCCCTTGACCAGAACCCGCGCTCCTTGGCAACCTTTTCGAAATAGGGGTTTACCTCTATTAGTTTTGTGCCTTCCATGACGTTTCTGACAAATGATACCGCAAAAAGCGGCTCCACGCCGGAGGAGCATCCTGCTATGATTGAGAGTGTCCCTGTCGGGGCTATTGTCGTCACTGTGGCGTTTCTCAGTCTCACCTTCCCGTCGTATATGCTGCCTTCATAATTGGGGAATACGCCCCTTTCTTCGGCAAGAGAGGCAGATGCGCTCTTCCCCTCTCTCTGAATGAACCCCATAACCTCTTCTGCAAGCCTGATCGCCCTGTCTGAATTATAGGGTATTCCCATCTGTATAAGCATGTCAGCCCAGCCCATCACACCGAGCCCTATCTTTCTGTTGGACTTTGTCACTTCATCAATCTTTTTTATAGGGTACTTATTCATTTCTATTACATTGTCGAGATAATGTACTGACTTCCATACGAGCCTCTTCAGTTTCTGATAGTCTACACTGCCGTCAGTTACTATACGCGCAAGGTTTATTGAGCCGAGGTTGCAGGACTCATAAGGGAGAAGGGGTTGTTCTCCGCACGGGTTTGTTGATTCGATATCGCCTGCCTTCGGGGTCGGGTTGGACATATTTATCCTGTCGATAAATACTATGCCCGGCTCCCCGTTTTTCCACGCATGGTTTACTATCAGGTCAAAGACCTCTTTTGCCTTCAGACTTCTTACCACATTCTTTGTCCTCGGGTTGATCAGGTCATATTCACCGTCGTTTTTAACGGCCTGCATAAATCCGTCGGTAAGGGCGACCGAGATATTAAAATTATTGAACCTGGAGTTGTTGTCTTTTGCAGTAATGAAATTAAGTATGTCAGGGTGGTCAACGCGCAGTATGCCCATGTTCGCACCGCGCCTTGTGCCTCCCTGCTTGACAGCCTCTGTTGCGGTATCGAATACAGTCATAAATGATACAGGACCCGATGATATTCCCTTTGTTGAACCGACAATATCACCGCTCGGCCTGAGGCTGGAGAAACTGAAGCCGGTCCCGCCTCCTGACTTGTGTATAATGGCTGTGTGCTTTACTGCCTCGAATATGGATTCCATTGAATCTTCCACAGGCAGCACAAAGCAGGCGCTCAGCTGACCGAGCCTTCTTCCGGCA
>JAKAKQ010000132.1 GCA_021813425.1 Nitrospirota bacterium | reverse complement strand
TCGCAACATGTTGAGTTCATGAGATTCTTCGCTTCGCTCAGAATGACAAACGAAGGGCTCAGAATGACATTTAGTGTTTTCAGTGTTATCCGCAACAGAAACTAATTAAGGGGAATCGTGGTTGTATATGATTTATATCATACAAGCATGCATAAGGCAGATTTTATTATAGTGAGGGCAAAGTATAGATTATCAGCAAGCTAAATAAAGGAGGGGTTAAAAAAAACATAATAAAAAATCCGCCAGCAGCAGAACTACAAAGACAGCAAAAAGATAATCTGAAGGAAAATTTAGTTGCCGGGGCGGTAACAGAAGGCACTTAATAAAATGGGAAATAAGGGGGTGGTGAGTAAATGGGTGACAAAAAAAAGAAAAGTATTATCCCTTATCTTTTTTTCATTATAATAGCCGCATCTGCAGTCTCTCTTTTCTTGATGCTGGGCCCGCCAAAGCTTCTTGAGAAGTCCGAGGCTCCGATCTTCTGCGGCGGATGTCACGTGATGGACACAGAGTATGAGGCATGGTCGCACGCCGGTGCGCACAGGAGAAAGAAATGCGTTGACTGCCATTTGCCGAACGAGAATGTGGCCCTCCACTACATCTGGAAGTCGATCGACGGCATAAAAGACGTGGGTTTCTTCTTTTCCGGCCTGGCACCCGAGCGGATCCGGATCACAGAACACGGGAAAAAGGTCTTGCAGGCGAACTGCGTCCGTTGCCATGAAACAACGGTAGGTATGATTAACCAAGAACGGCCGTGCTGGGATTGCCACAGAAGGATTGCCCACAAGCGCACGGGCGCGATACAAACATTATAAAAAGGGGGTTTCAGATGAGAAAAAGATTTTTTTTAATGTCGGCGCTGCTCCTGGCGATACTGACACCGGTTTTATTCCTGACAGCTTGCCAAAAGCCGGCGCCTCAACAAGTAACGGCAGTAAAGATTGCTGATGGTGAAATTGACCCTGCGCAATGGGGGAAGGCCTATCCCACAGAGTATGAACTCTGGAAAAAGACCGAAGAGCCGACGACTGCGGGAAAGTCCAAATTCAAACGCGGCTTCGACGCTGACAAGATTACCTATGATAAACTTTCCGAGTTCCCTTATATGGCCCTTCTCTTTAATGGATGGGGTTTTGGTATCGAATATAATGAACCGAGAGGTCATGCGTTTATGGTGCGCGACCAGCTTGAAATCGATCCGTCAAGAATCAAGGCAGGGGGGGTCTGCCTGACCTGCAAGAGCCCGTATGCTCCGAAGCTCGAACAGGAAAAAGGGCTTGACTACTATAAAACACCGTATAAGGAAGTCCTCGGTCTGATCCCTGAAAAAGACAGGACACTCGGTGTTGCATGCATCGATTGCCACGACAACAAAGATATGTCCCTTAAGATCTCGAGGGGCTTCACATTAACCGCGGCCCTGAAGGATATGGGTGTCGATCCATCGAAACTGACGCGTCAGGAGATGAGGAGCCTTGTCTGCGCCCAATGTCATGTCACCTATAACATCCCGAAGGACAAAGACATGAAGTCGATCGGCGTCTTCTTCCCGTGGCAGGGAAGCAAATACGGCAATATCACGGTCGAAAACATCATCAAGAAGATACGGAGTGACCCTTCATACGGCGAATGGAAACAGAACGTAACAGGATTTAAGATGGCATACATCCGTCATCCCGAATATGAATTGTTCTCCAATAACAGCGTCCATTGGAAGGCTGGCGCAGCATGTGCCGACTGCCATATGCCGTACACCATTGTCGGAAGCAAGAAGGCTTCAGACCATCGCGTGATGAGCCCGCTGAAGAGCGATCTGAAGGCCTGCCAGCAGTGCCATTCAGAGAGCCCGGAATGGCTCAAAGAGCAGGTGACCGCCATCCAGGACAGGACCGTCTCGCTCATGCTCCGTTCCGGTTATGCTACGGCGACCGCTGCGAAGCTATTCGAAATGGCACACAAGGCCCAGGCTGAAGGGAAACAGCTCGACAAGGCGTTCTATGACAAGGCCAAGGACTTTTATGAGGAGGCGTTCTACCGTGTCAACTACATTGGCGCTGAGAATTCGGTCGGTTTTCATAACCCGACCGAAGCTGCAAGAAACCTCGGTGATGCCGTGGCCTTTGCAGGCAAGGCTGAAGCGCTGCTCAGACAAGCTCTCACCAAGGCTGGTGTCAATGTGCCGATGGTAGTGAATCTCGAGCTGAATAAATATCTGGACAGCAGAGGCGAGAAGAAACTCAAATTCCAGAAGGGTCTCGAAATCAAGGACCCCTATGGCACTACGGAAAGACTCTTGATGGTAGAACAAACAAAATAACTTCTTGAACAAGGCTGGGCTTTTCAGCCCAGTCTTCTTTTTTTATTGAAAGATGTAAATGATCTGAATGCTGTTGAAGTTGTGATAAGATTGATTATGACAGATATCTCAATTATTCCCATGCAGACTGTTGTGTGATGTAACTATGATGGCAGGCTAACTTAGTATGGATAGATATATCGATAAGCAAAGGAGGGATGACATGTCATTAACTAGGAGAGAGTTGCTGAAAACAACTGCTGCTGTTACAGCCGCAACAGCTGTCGGCATTAGCGTGCCGAAAGAACTGCAGGCAGCGGCAAAAAAGATAGAGGCGGGATGGAGATGGGACAAGTCGGTATGCAGGTTCTGTGGTACCGGCTGCGGGCTTATGGTCGCAACAAAGGGCGACAAAATCGTTGCTGTGAAAGGAGACCCTGCTGCTCCGGTAAACATGGGTCTTAACTGCATAAAAGGATATTTTAATGCAAAGATTATCTACGGCGCTGACAGGCTTACAGAACCTCTCCTGCGGGTAAATGAGAAGGGGGAGTTTGACAAGAAGGGCAAGTTTAAACCAGTCACCTGGCAGAAGGCGTTTGAAGAGATGGCAAAGCAGTTCAAAAAATATTATAAGGAGCTTGGGCCGACAGGTGTTGCGATCTTTGGCTCGGGCCAGTATACGATCATGGAAGGATACAGTGCAGTTAAGCTCATGAAGGGAGGTTTCAGGTCAAACAACATAGACCCGAATGCGCGCCATTGCATGGCAAGCGCTGTTGCTGCATTCATGCAGACCTTTGGCATTGATGAGCCTGCCGGCAACTATGATGACATGCACCATTCCGATACGATCGTACTGTGGGGCGCAAACATGGCAGAGATGCACCCTGTGCTCTGGTCCAAGATAACCGACAGGAAACTGTCAAATCCCCAGAGGGTGAAGGTCATAAACCTTTCAACCTATTCCAACCGGTGCTCTAACCTTGCGGATATAGAGATTATTATCAAACCGAATACAGACCTCGCTATCCAGAACTATATCCTGAGGGAGATCATCCATAACCGGCCGGAAGCCATTGACCGGGATTTTGTAGACAGGAACTGCGTCTTTGCCACAGGCTACGTTGACATAGGATATGGCTTGCGGCCGAAGACCGACCATCCCAAGTATAAAAAGGCAGAACTCGATACGGCAAGCAAAGAAGCATTCAAGATCATTACCAGAGATGAGGCAATAGCTATGGCAAGCCTTGGGATCAAGGCCGGAGACAAGATGGAGATGAAGCATGCTGCCGCGGCGGATGCGCACTGGGCGATCAGCTTCGAGGATTTCAAGAAGGGGGTTGAGCCGTATACGCTCGACTTTGTTGCACAACTCGCAAAGGGAGACGCAGAGGAATCGCTTGAGGACTTCAAGAAGAAGCTTGTCAACATGGCCGACCTTTATACAGAAAAGGGCAGAAAGGTTGTCAGTTTCTGGACCATGGGCTTTAACCAGCATGTGCGCGGCACATGGGTGAATGAGCAGATCTATTCCATCCATCTGCTTCTCGGCAAGCAGTCGCAGCCCGGAAATGGCGCTTTCAGCCTTACAGGACAGCCGAGCGCATGCGGGACAGCGCGTGAAGTCGGCACCTTTGCGCACAGGCTTCCTTCTGACATGGTTGTCGGCAATCAAAAGCACCGCGATATCACAGAAAAAATATGGAAACTGCCTAGAGGCACACTGAACCCGGTTGCAGGGTCCCATTACGTAAAGATCATGCGCGACCTCGAGGACAGCAAGATCAAATGGGTCTGGGTGCAGGTGAACAACCCATGGCAGAATACGGCAAATGCGGGACACTGGATAACCGCAGCGCGTGAGATGGACAATTTTATTGTTGTCTCAGAGGCATATCCAGGGATCTCTGCAAAGGTGGCAGACCTGATCCTTCCTGCTGCCATGATATTTGAGAAATGGGGTGCATACGGGAACGCAGAACGAAGGACCCAGCACTGGAGGCAACAGGTGACGCCTCTCGGCAAGTCGATGTCGGATACCTGGCAGATCATTGAGTTTTCGAAAAAGTTCCAGCTTGCAGAGGTCTGGAAGGACTGGAAGATTGATGACAAGACAACGCTCCCCGATGTCCTTGCAAAGGCAAAGGAGATGGGATACAAGGATACAGATACGCTCTTCGATGTCCTTTTTGCTAACAAGGAGGCAAAGTTATTCAAATGGCCCGACCCTATTGGTAAGGGCTTTGTGAACACCGAGGCAGCAGGAGACAAGAGGAATGTTGAAGGATTCAAGGGATATGGGTTCTTCCTTCAGAAATATCTCTGGGAGGAATACCGTAAGTTTGGCCTTGGCCATGGCCATGACCTTGCAGACTTTGACACCTATCACAAGGTAAGAGGACTGAGGTGGCCTGTTGTTGACGGCAAGGAGACGCTCTGGAGGTTTAATGCAGAATATGACTTCTATGCAAGGCAGGCGAACTACGGCAAGTTCGCTTTCTACGGAGCATTCGGCAAGGAGATCCCGAAAGGCGACCTTATGGGGCCGAAAGGCGATGAAAAGGTAAAGCTCCCTAATAAGGCAAAGATATTTCTTAGACACTATATTGATCCGGCAGAGATACCGGACGACGAATATCCACTTTGGCTCTGCACCGGACGCGTGCTTGAGCACTGGCACAGCGGCACCATGACCATGAGGGTGCCTGAGCTATATCGTGCTGTTCCAGAGGCGCTCTGCTTTATGAACGCGAAGGATGCCAAGAAGTCAGGGTTCAAGGAAGGAGAGCTCATATGGGTAGAATCCAGGAGGGGCAAGGTCAAGGCACGGGTCGAGACACGGGGCAGAAACAATATGCCACAGGGGCTCATCTTTGTGCCGTGGTTTGATGAAAATGTCTTTATCAACAAAGTGACGCTTGATGCGACCTGCCCGATCTCTAAGGAGACTGACTTCAAAAAATGTGCTGTGAAGGTATACAAGGCATAGGAGTGATAAGCATTTATGGGAAGCGGAGATGAGGGAGAGAAGATGCCCGAGCGAAGGAGGTTCCTGTTAAGCATTGTTAAGGGCCTTGGCGCTGCAACTGTCGGAGGTCTTGCATGGGCCGGTTTTCTTGACGGCAAGAAAGTCTACCCCGCCATTCTGCGGCCTCCAGGTGCGGTGACTGAAAAGGAGTTTCTTGCCAAATGCACCAAGTGCGGCCTGTGCGTTGAGGCCTGTCCGTTTAAGTCCCTTGTCCTTGCTAAGCCGGGAGACGAAAGACCGGTGGGTACTCCATATTTCAGAATGCGTGAGAATCCATGCAGGATGTGCAGGGACATACCCTGCACGGTTTCCTGTCCGACCGGAGCGCTTGACCCGTCTCTGGTGAGCGACAAGGATGATCATGGGAATGCAGCGCTGAATATCAACAAAGCAAAGATCGGTCTTGCAGTGATCGACAGGGAGAACTGTATTGCATACTGGGGCATTCAGTGCGATGCGTGCTACCGTTCCTGCCCGGCGATCGACAGGGCTATAACTGTCGAATACACGAGGAATGAGCGGACAGGCAAACATGCTATTCTTGCCCCTGTCGTGCATAGCGACCACTGCACCGGGTGCGGTTTGTGCGAGCGCGCCTGTGTCACGAAAAAGGCTTCAATCTTTGTGCTGCCCAGGGAACTTGCTATGGGAGAGTCTTCTGCTCGGTATGTCAAGGGATGGGACAGCGCTGATGAGGAAAGGATGCATGAGCTTCCCGAAGAGACAGAGACCGTCACTCCACGGTCAGAGAAGGCCCCGATAGATTACCTTAATAAGGGAGATTTCTGATATGCCGGCATTCAGAAAATACAGGTTTATGGCAATGAGACGGCTCAGCCAGGTCTCGATTATGCTTCTCTTTGTCGGCGGTAATATGCTTGGCTGGCATGTCCTGAGGGGTAACCTCAGCTCATCAATGGTCCTGAATACTGTGCCGCTTAGCGACCCCTTTGCTGTACTCCAAATTTTTGCAGCGGGACAGATTGTCTCTGCAGAGGCGCTCATAGGCGCTGCGATCATCATCCTTTTTTTCGGATTGCTTGCCGGCAGAACGTTTTGCAGTTGGGTCTGTCCTCTCAATATAGTGACGGACCTTGCAAACTGGCTGAGTGAAAAGACAGGTCTTGAGGCATCAGGGAAGGCTGCGATGATGAACAGGAAGGCACGGTATTGGATCATCGTCCTCAGCCTGGTTGTTTCGCTTGCTACGGGTATTGCTGCATTCGAATGGATAAGTCCCGTATCCATGCTGCACCGCGGCCTTATCTTCGGTGTTGGTATGGGATGGACCATAGTAATGGCGGTATTTCTCTTTGACCTTCTTTTGGTAAGGCATGGATTCTGTGGTCATCTCTGTCCACTTGGTGGTTTCCATGCGTTCATCACCAGGTTCAGCCTGGTCCGGGTGAGGCACAGCAGCGAGAAATGCACCCTCTGCATGAAATGCCTGAAGATATGTCCGGAACCTCAGGTGCTTCCCATGGTCGGGAAGGCAAGCAGCGCTGTACTCTCTGGTGAGTGCACAAACTGCGGTCGGTGCATAGAGGTCTGCGGTGATGATGCCATGGAGTTCGGGACCCGGTTTGTTCAGGGAAAAAATAAAACCAATATTGCATAAAAATATAAGGAGGGCTCTATGAAAGGCATATGCAGAAGGGGATTAACAGCAACCGGGATAGTAATCATCCTGGCCCTTGGTATCGGCCAGGTGGTTGCTGATGAGAAGCATCATAAGGAAAAATACGAGGATGATTTCGGGATAAGAAAAGGATCAATTTATGATGAAGAGAATATCAGGCCTGAACATGGAGAGTATTCAATGACAGAGCCGGGCAAAAGCAAACGGATAAAAAGGGCTTTTGAGAACAGCCCGCCTCTTATCCCTCATGATCTGACGGGCATGCTGCCCATTGCAGAGACAAACAATGCCTGTCTTAACTGCCATATGCCGGCTGCAGCAGAGAGCATCGGCGCAATACCCATGCCCAGGTCACACTTCTTTGATATTGATAAAGGAAAGGACCTTGGCAGCAAACTTGACGGCAAGCGTTACCCCTGCATGCAGTGCCACGTGCCCCAGGTTAACATACCTGAACCGATCAAAAACCAGTTCAAGGCTGATTTCAGGTCCGAAAAGAGCCGGACGAGATCAAACCTGTTAGACTCTCTGAACGAAGGGGTGAAGGCGGAATGAACATCTCAGGCTTAGTCGTTAAAACAGCTCCGGAACATATAGAACAGGTCATGGAAACCCTGAAGACATCGGGATTGTGTGAGATCCATTTTCATGACCAGACCGGCAAGATTATCGTAACGGTAGAAGGTGCAGACACGAACGAAGGGGTGAGGAAGATGAGGGATATCATGAACCTCCCCCATGTCCTCTGCGCTGACCTTGCTTTTTCCTGCAGCGAGGACGAGATGGAAGGCAATCCTGGCCGGCTTGAGCGCATCAGGGATGCAGTGCCGGATGCGCTCGAGTCCTTGTCTGCCGATGCATTGTAAAAGGTCAGTCCCCTGTAGAAAATCCTGACAAGACAGTCCTGTCCGGTTAAAATTTAAGTGAAGGGATGAAACTCTGGAAAAATTATGAGATATGCATGGCGGCTAAATAGTATCAGCTGTTGCGATCGAAACGGCAAGTGTAGTGCGTCCATCGCTTCTTTATTTATGTCATTGCGAGGAGAGAAGCGACGAAGCAATCTCAGCTGCCAAAAACAAGGTTGCTTTGCTCCGCTCGCAATGACAAGGAATTTATGACGCACTACACTATCGGGCGGTCTATGGTTAAAACATAGCCATAGCCTCTTTGAGAAAGGCTCTTGAAGAAGATATTTACAAGGAGATATCCATATGAAAAAGAAATTGATCATAGTCTTTATCGTTTTATTAATAGGTATAGCTGCTTTCCTGATAAATCGTTCCAGTAATAAACATGAGGAGGGTGTACTGACCGTCTCCGGGAATGTCGAAGTAACAGAGGTGAATATCGGCTTTAAATCTCCGGGCAGAGTAGTTGAACTTCTTACAGAAGAAGGTCATAAGGTAAATAAAGATGACAAACTTGCTGTTCTTGACAGCGCAGAGCTTGAGAGCATGGCAGCGCAGAACAGGGCGTATCTTAGTGAAACAACAGCAAGGCTTAATGAATTAAGGGCAGGCTCACGGCCACAGGAAATCGAACAGGCAGACGCAAATACACGGACTGCCGAGGCTGAACTTCTCAAGGCAAGGAAGGACTATGAAAGATATGAAAGGCTTTACACTGACGGCGCTGTATCAGCCCAGCAGATGGATACGGCAAGGAAGGTGTTGGATGTAGCCGCCTCGCAACACCGGAAGGCGCTTGAGGCCTTGAGCCTTGTCAAAGAAGGACCGAGAAAAGAAGATATCAAGGCAGCCGAGAACCGCGTCAAACAGGCAGAAGCGTCATTGGCGGCATCTAACGAGAGATTAAAGGATACCGTAATATATGCGCCTGTATCAGGCGTGATCCTAAGAAAAAATATCGAACGCGGAGAAACTGTTGCATCAGGAGTTCCTGTTTATACCATGGGTGATCTTGAGAACCCCTGGATAAAGGTATATGTGAAAGAAGATAAACTCGGTCTTGTGAAATTAGGTCAGAAGGCAGAGATCAAGGTAGATTCTTATCCGGACAGAAAATATGAAGGAACGATTACATATATATCATCAGAGGCAGAGTTCACTCCAAAAAATGTACAGACACAGGAAGAGAGGGTCAAGCTCGTTTTTGGCGTTAAAGTCAGAGTAAAGAATCTTAATGATGAACTGAAGCCCGGAATGCCTGCAGATGTAAAAATCTTTCTGAAATGAATGACACACCTGCAATAAAAATATCCAATCTCACAAAATCATTCGACGGCAATGTCGCTGTTGATAACCTCAATCTCGAGATCAAAAAGGGCGAGCTGTTCGGGCTTGTCGGTCCTGACGGGGCAGGCAAGACAACGACTATGAGAATGCTTAGCGCAATAATGGGGCCTACATCCGGCGAGGCATGGGTCGCCGGGCATTCTATCCTTGAGGAAGGTGAACTTATCAAGGAGAAGATTGGCTATATGTCTCAGAGTTTTGGGCTTTATGAAGACCTTACAGTAATGGAAAACATAATATTTTATGCAGATCTTTATGAAGTATTTGAAAAAGAAAGACCTGCGAGGATCGAAAGACTCCTCGGTTTCAGCAACCTGACGCCTTTTAAGGACAGGCTTGCGGGGAGGCTTTCAGGCGGTATGAAACAGAAACTCGGTCTTGCATGTGCGCTTATACATACACCCGAGGTTTTATTCCTTGATGAGCCGACAAACGGTGTTGACCCTGTGTCAAGAAGGGATTTCTGGAGGATACTCTATGACCTTCTCAAAGAAGGGGTAACGATCTTTGTTTCAACATCATATCTTGACGAGGCTGAGAGGTGTACAAGGATAGCCCTTATGCATAAAGGGAAGATACTCATGGATGACAATCCGGCTGAGATCAAAAAATCACTTGGAGTGCCTATGGTAGAGATGTGGTCGGACGATCCGAGAAATGCCATGGAGATTATAAGAAATACCGATGGAGTCAAAAGTGTGAACATCTACGGCAATAAACTTCATGTCGCACTGGCCGGCAGAGAACTTACTGATGAAATCATTATAAATCTGATGCGTGCAGGGATCGAGATTAAAGGACAAAGAGAAATCACACCCTCAATCGAAGACATATTCATTTCGATGGTGGAGAAGCAATGAACCGGGAAATTATCTCTGTTAAGGTGCGCGGGCTGACAAAAAGATTCGGGGATTTTGTGGCGGTAGACAACATAGACCTGACTATTAAAAAGGGAGAGATATTCGGTTTCCTCGGTCCCAATGGAGCCGGTAAATCAACGACGATAAAAATGTTATGCGGACTGCTTCTTCCGACCGGCGGCAATGGCTCTGTCGGCGGGTTTGATGTCATGAAGGAATCAGAAGAGATAAAAAAGAATATAGGCTATATGTCACAGAAATTTTCACTTTATGATGACCTTACAGTAGGAGAGAATATAAATTTCTTCAGCGGAATTTACGGTGTTGCAAATACGAGGAAAAAAGAAAGAATGGAATGGGTCCTGGAGATGGCCGGACTCCGGGACAGGAGAAACACTGTCACCAAAACTCTTCCGGGGGGATTCAAGCAGAGGCTCGCGCTCGGATGTGCAATATTGCATGAACCGCCGATAATATTTCTTGATGAACCCACATCGGGAGTCGACCCCATATCAAGACGCAATTTCTGGAATCTGATAAATGAGATGTCAAAGGGAGGCACTACTATATTTGTCACAACTCATTATATGGATGAGGCTGATTATTGCAACAGGCTTGCCTTGATATACAGAGGCAGGATAATTGCCGAAGGCACCCCGAATGAACTGAAACAAAAATATATGACGCGGTATGTTCTCGAGATAGAGGTCGATAAGGCTATTGAGGCGATGGAACTGATTTACAATAATGGCATCGAAACAGCAATATTTGGAAGTCTTTTGCATGCCACCGTCGATAATATGGACCTTGCGATTCCAAAGATCAAGAGGATATTGGAAGAATCCAATATGAATTTAAACAGGATAGAAAGGATTATGCCGTCCCTGGAGGATGTTTTTGTGACGCTGATAGAGACAGCATAAATAAGCCGGCAAGCTTGATAGCCGGTCAGCATTTTTAGTAAAAGATATTCAATGAAACTATTAAGAGTAAAGGCAATAGCAAAAAAAGAGATCACACAGATACGGAGGGATCCGTTGAGCCTTGCAATGGCATTCCTGATGCCTGTGATGCTCCTGTTCATCTTCGGTTATGCGATCACCCTTGATGTAAATAACCTTAAGACAGTTGTTTACGACCGGGACAGAAGCAGTCTGAGCCGTGAACTTGTATCTCAGTTCAGGGAATCCGGTTATTTTACGATTATCGCTTACATAAATGAATATAAAGACATTGATAAATACCTTGATACAGGCAAGGCAATGGCGGCGATAACAATACCCGTGGAATTTTCAAAGGATATAACTGTAGGAAGAGCTGCGGAAGTCCAGGTGATTGTTGACGGGAGTGATTCCAATACCGCAACCATTGCGCTGGGTTATATATCCGCCATATCCGAGTTGTACTCTCAAAGGATTAAAGGAATCAGGATAAAGCCATTGATTGATCCCCGTGTCCGCGTCTGGTATAACCCTGAACTGAAGTCAAGAAATTTTATTATCCCGGGGCTCATCGCAGTCATCATGGCTGTAATAACAGCGCTCCTTACTTCACTCACTATTGCACGGGAATGGGAAAGGGGGACCATGGAGCAGTTGATATCCACACCGGTGAAGCCCGCTGAATTGATCCTCGGCAAACTGATACCCTATTTCTTTATCGGGATCATTGATGTGGTTTTGTCGGTGCTACTGTCCGTATTCCTGTTCGATGTCCCCTTGAGGGGGAATCCCTTTTTGCTTATGTCACTGTCGGGCATATTCCTTTTCGGCGGGCTCAGTCTTGGCATTCTTATATCGATTGCGGCAAAATCCCAGCTTGTTTCGAGCCAGATTTCGATGATAGCAACATTCCTTCCGGCTTTTCTCCTTTCCGGATTCATGTTTGCGATATCGAATATGCCAAAACCCCTTCAGGTATTCACCCTTATTATCCCTGCAAGATATTTTGTTACTATCCTGAAGGGGATATTCCTGAAAGGAAGCAGTCTTGAGTTCTTGATTTTTGAGGCAATGCTTTTATCGGTTTTTGGTCTGTTTGTCTTTGCGATGGCAAACAAAAAATTCAAAAAGACGGTTGAGTGAAAATGTTTGAACGGATAAAACAGATGGTGATAAAGGAATTCATCCAGGTCTTCAGGGACAAGAGGATGAAGGCTATTGTTTTCGTCACGCCTGTAATGCAGCTCATGCTCTTTGGTTATGCAGTCACAACAGATATAAACAATATAACTACAGCCTTCCTTGATTTTGATAAATCCTATGAGAGCAGGGAGCTTGCGAGAAGACTTGAATCCTCGGGCTACTTCAGTATCAAATATACGCCTGGATCTCCGGAAGAAATCAGGGAGTTGTTGGACAGGGGAAGGACTCTCTGTGCAATTCAGATCAACAGGGGATTTTCCAGAGATATAAAAAGAGGGAATCCCGCAGAAGTTCA
>JAKAKQ010000239.1 GCA_021813425.1 Nitrospirota bacterium | reverse complement strand
GTCCATTACCTTTTGGAAAAATGTCGATTGTTATGAGAGAAATAAAGGGCAACAGTCTGCTTTACACTGTTAAAGCCAGCGGCTTGAAGGATACTCACCTTGTACCAGACGTATCAAAGACTGGGAAAGGATCTGTCTTCCCCATTTGTACGGTGCGTATATTCGCAAAAACCTTAAAATGTCACGTATAACAGCAAGTTGTTCTCTTTTGCTGAGTTTGCGCATACTCGCCTTAAAATCAGCTTCATGCGGGTTGCCGAAAATCATCCTGATTGGATTCCACTGGTCAGTGCACCTTTTTACCTCAGAGGCTATCAGCTTACGGTAAACCTCCTGCACCGGTCTGTTTCTCTGAATAGACTCGACCACTGACTCTCCGGCTATGGCCCCTGAATAAAGCGCACAACTCATACCCTCGGCCAGCATGTTAAAGAACCCTGCTGCCTGGCCTGTGATAAGCACATTGCCCTTGCCGAAAATATAGCGGTTTATCAGGGAAGGACCGAAGTTCTGCGCACAGCCTTCAAGCTCCTCGGCAGATTCAAGTTTTACCCCGTGCTTATCACGCAGATAAGCTTCGACATTACTGTGATACTGATGAAGGTTTCCCCCTGCAGGGAAGCCTACCCCTACAATCTGACGCCTGTTGCGCGCATGGCTCCAAGTATAATGTCCCAGATCCGGGTGGAACCAGAAATGGAAGTAGTCCTCATCAAGCGGGCATTCTATTATTCTCTGAAACTTCTGTCCCACCATAAACCATGGGATGCTCCTGATGTAATCAGGATAGAGTGAATGCCTTACCTGTGACTTCGGCCCGTCGGCCCCTATCACATAACGAGCTGCATATTGCAATTCTCTGCCGTCGCGTACTGCCTTAATACGTATAGTCTTTCCGTCACTTTCAAGACCGGCAAAAGATGTCTCTTCATGTACTGTAACGCCGCTGCGTTTAACAGCCCAGTAATCGGAAAATTTACGATTAAGATGAGGTGTCGGTCCGCCTTCAAAATCCATTGAAACAGACACCATGCTCGGGAAATGAAAGGTAACCCCCCGGCAGGAAGTCGGTTCGTGCAGGATGTCTCCTGGCAGGGGGCCGAAATTCTCGATCAGAAAGCGATGACCCCTTGGAGAAAGTATCCCGCTGCATACTTTATTCCTTGGTAGCCTTTTACGCTCCAGGGCCACAACCTCCAGACCGGCATCGGTCAACCTCTTTGCACAGGCCGAGGCAGCCAGACTGGCTCCTACAATTAAAACGTCAACCTTCTCTTTACTCATATCTTTAACCAAAGCCCATCTAATTTATAAATTTTCCTGAATGGTGAAAGGATATGGCATTTGAGCGGTTTTTTTTGCCGATATTCCTTAGACTCAATTTTAAGATAAAGAGGCAAAAACCTCGGAGGGCGATAGCCCGAGAATGAGCGAAAATGCCATATCCTTTCGTTGTTATCATGGTTTGTTAATTATCCTGGCTAAGTTGCCCGACATGTATTACAGGCACGTCGGTAACGCGTCTGAAGACCTCGCGGTCGGCAAGGTCTTCAACCACAATGCGCCTCACGCTGCGGCCTTTCAGTATCCATGCAGCCTGCTCAAGGCAACCTGCTGCCTCAATATCCTCCTTTGCCTGAAGACTCGATGCGCCGGTCGGGATTGCTATCCGCTGCAGGTCCAGGTTCATCCGGCAGCCTGTTTCTTTCCTCAGCCGGTCATAAAATCCGACCAGTCTCTTATAATCTGAATGATAACTCCGGCTTTCAATGACATAAAGGTCTTCCGATCCAAGAGTTTTTCTAACAGAAGCAGAGGACAGGAGCGCCTCTCCGGCGCCTATGACCTTGCTGTCAGGGAGCCATTTCATGAGAGGGCGGTGAAGCAGTCCCTCTGACACCACAAGAGTGCGGGCGCGACTTAAAGGCTTTATGAAATTATCTATTCTGTCCTGAGTTACGGGCAGGCCGGCCTCGAGCGCTGCAGCAATGTCCCTGCCGTCATCCTCTGCAAGGGCTGCTTTTTTATTACCTCCAAGAATTTCAAGCACAGAGCTGATCATCTCACTGTCTGATCTTAGATGTTCCCCTGCAAGCAGAATTATTGTTCTGCTTAAAGGTCTGCCATTGGCCCCGGCGGTCGTTCTTTCTATTTTCGGATACCAGGATGGATAACCGGCTCTGGACATATTCAACATGCGGCGCTGTTTAATATTCATTGCCTTAATCCCGATGCCTTCAGGACAAGCCGGCTCGCATGATCCGCATAAAAGGCAGGAATCTATTGATGCAGCAATATCTTCAATGGCTGCGCCACCCTGAATTGCCCTTGCGCGGGCCTTTCGCGTATGCGACATCGATCTGGTCCTCCTCCAGAGGGGACAGACCAGCAAACATACCCCGCACCCGCTGCAACGCTCATAACCTCTTGAATTCAAATTCCGCTCGTCCATCAGAATATGACTTCAGCATTCAGGATCATAGCCGGGTCTGCAGCCCTCTTCATCGCCAGGTGTTTATCCACCAGTTCATCTCCGAATACACGGCGGACATAACCCTTCATCATCCCGCCGAAGCGGTAATAGCTGAGGCCCATATTAACTCCGATGTCATATATTTCATTTTTGAAGGATTGCAGATAATCACGGCTATAATGTGTGTCCCTTAGCATCGGCTCGAACTCACAGCCGTAAGCTATGCCGTTAGCATCAGGGGGTATGCATGACATTTCATAACGCGGAAGCCTGCCCCTGAGTTTGATGCCGACACAATAAAGAGTGTAATACCTGAAATACTTTCTGCATACCGCATTGCCTCGTTCGACCGCCTCTGCGAATTTTTCGGCATTTGATGAAAGGTCAGGGATCACCATCTGGGGTCCCCCCCAGAATTTCCATACAGCCTGCGAGAAAACCACTGTCCGGTCGATAATCCTGCTGTCCCGCATAAATTCGGTGCGGCTGAATTCCGGGAAGAGCTTAAAACGCCTGCCCGCAATATAAGCCGCCTCCTGAAAGCGCCAGGGATGTAATATATAATATCCTGCCATATGCAGGCCGAAACCGGCTTCACCGTGGCCGCGCAGTCTGCGTTTCCAGCATGAATTGAACCTGGTTTCCCTTTCATCGCTGTCAAAGGCTACAAGCAGTGTGATCGCGCGGTCGAGAATAGTAAGGATGCCCGAATAATCCGAGGCATCATTTTCTGCTATAAACTGCAGGTCCTCTATAGCTATACGCAGGGAGGAATAATAGAAATATCGAATGGTAATAGGGGTAAACTTCCGTATTTTAAGCGTGGCTTCGGTGATGACGCCGAACTGACCGTACCCGAGTAGCACGCGCTCCATTATCTCGGGATTTTCATGCTCTGAACACTCGACAATCTCACCGGTCGGCGTTACAACCTGTAAGGCAACGGCCTGGTCGGCGCTGCACCCGAGGCGCGGGGAGTTCACATCTATGCCTCCTACTCCGAGCGTGCCCCCGACAGAGGCCGTAAGATTCAGAGGGGCCGAAAGGTAATCCAGGCCTTCGCGTCTTAAAACTTCGGCAAGCTGATGCCAGAAAATACCTGCTTCGGTACGGACAGTCATAGTCCCGGGATTTATCTTCAGTACCCTGTTCATCGAGCTCATATCCAGAAGCAGGCCGCCGAATGCTACGGATTCCCCTTCTGTAGTAAGACCTCCACCCCTTGTAGTCACAGGCACTCCATGCGTCTGGGCGGCTTTGAGTACTCCTGAAACGTCATGAGCCGAATCCGGTCTGACTATACCGTGCGGCAGGCCATAGGCAAGCCCGCCTGCATCCGTAACAAACACTGAACAGTCACTCCGATTTTCAAGCACATCAATCCCCGCTGAGCGCAAGTCCTGCACGAAATCCTTCCAGTTATCGCCCTGCCATCTGGATGGATTTGTCTGCAGGCGCGGGACTCCTTTAAGGGAATCAGGCGCGACCGGATCAGACGGTATAAAACCTTTTTCAATAAAAGGAATATTCATGAATTACGTATTATAACAAAACTTATTACAGTCAAATTACAAAATCTCCCCTAACCCCTCTTTGCCAAAGAGTCCCGAATACTTTCGGGATTTGGAAAAAGGAGGTGAGGAGGGATTTTGCGATAAATGTCTCCATGCTTATGAACTCCTTAGTAAATTGTCAGAATTGCGATTTGAATTCGGCAAAGGCCTGTTTCAGTGCGCCCAGATCATCCCTGACAGAAGCGAGTTCCTTTTCCAGCCTTCTGAGTCTTTCGTCATCCGCCTGCATATGCGGGGTTTCCACGGATGACTTTGATACGCTTATCTCGGGCTGTCCTGAAAGCAGATGCATATACCTGCTCTCTTTTCTTCCGGGTTCCCTCGGCAGCCTGACAACAAGCGGTTCTCCATGTTCAATCAGACCTATGATTATCTCTTCGGCCTTTTCTATGGACCCGAACTCCGCCATCCTCCCGGCACGGGCCCGGATCTCTCCGGTTGTCTGCGGGCCCCGCAGCAACAGTTCGCAGAGCACAGCCGTCTCCTGCCGGTTCAGGTCAAACCTGTAAAGCAGCGAGTGACGGAATTTGTGGACGCGGCTGCCAACTGCATGGACAAGCTCGGCAAGCCCCTTCCCGCGCAGGCTGTTAAGCCCCTGTTCCACTATCGTTTCATCATATGAGACAACAGGGTCCCGGTTTGACTTCTGGTTGCAGGCATTTGTCAGGCTGTTCAGAGTCATGGGATAATAATCAGGGGTTGTCATCTCCTTTTCGATAAGACAGCCGAGGATGCGGGCCTCGATATCGTTAAGAACTATTTCCATTTGTCCTTTCTCAATAATCTGTTCCATAAGGTTTTTATGCCGCAGTAAAGATTTTTTAATCCGGAATAATTACCCTGTATTTTGGAGAAACAGACACAATTTCCATATCCAGACCTCCATCATCGATTGTATGTAATATTATACTGTCTTTCACCGTCAAAGCTGTAAATAATTTTAATCCACCCTTTTGCATCTGCTTTTCTGTTGCGCTTTATTATTGTTTTTACGTATGATATTTTAATTATTACAGATAGCTGGTTTCTCAACGAGAAAGGATCGATATGACAGAAAAATTTGAATTCAGAAAACAATACCTGGTTATGCCGGAATCCTCTGATGTATGTAGCAGGTAAAATATTTTTCACAAAGGGTGTGGGTCAGCATAAGGAAAAGCTCGTCAGTTTTGAGCTTGCCCTGCGCAATGCTAAGATCGCCCCTTTCAATATTGTCAGGGTCTCCAGCATTCTTCCTCCTCACTGCAAGATTGTCTCTCTTGACAAAGGACTCAGGGAACTAAAACACGGACAGGTGGTCCATGCTGTTATTGCAGAGGCATCAAGCAATGAGCATCACCGTCTCATGGCAGCGTCAGTTGGAGTTGCCATTCCCAAGGATAAGAACCGCTTCGGATATCTTTCGGAATACCACAGTTTCGGTGAGGATGAAAAAACTACCGGTGACTATGCCGAGGACCTTGCAGCACAGATGCTGGCTACCATTCTCGGTCTGGACTTTGATATCACTCAGAGTTATAACGAACGGCTGGATCAATGGAAATTAAGCGGACAGATAGTCAAGACAAGGAACGTAAGCCAGGCAAGCATCGGTAAAAAGAAATTATGGACAACCGTGGTTGCCGCAGCTGTTCTGGTACCCCCCAAGAAAAGGTGAAAAAGAGCAGACTTCTCCACAGCAAACCAATCCATCCTGAGGCAATCACAGCAAAGACGACAATTACCGATCTGATCGATAATACATTCCTTGCTTACAATGCAGCCCGCCTCCGGGAGGCATGCCTTCTCTTTACAAAGAGAATGCTTGAGCCTGATGTCACAATAGGTGTAAGCCTGACAGGCGCATTGACTCCGGCAGGACTGGGCATGTCCTCGATTATTCCCCTCATAAACAGGGGATTTATCGACTGGATTGTGACCACCGGCGCAAACCTGTATCATGATTCTCATTTCGCGATCGGAAGAAGCCTGCATATCGGATCTCCATTCATTGATGACCGCGAACTCAAGAGACAGGGGATTGTCAGGATATACGATATCCTTTTCGAATATGAAGTACTTCTCTCAACAGACGCCTTCTTCAGGGAAGTGATAAGGCATAATGAATTTCAGCGGGAGATGTCAACTGCGGAATTTCATTTCAGGATCGGAAAGTATGTCAGGGAGCGTGAAAGAGCGCTTGGGCTGGGGCAGGTGAGCATTCTCTCTGCTGCCTGTGAGTCCGGCGTACCCATTTATACGCCCTCACCCGGAGACAGCTCCATCGGCATGAACATTGCCAGGGAGGCGATAGACGGGTGCGGATTGCGCATTGATATTGCAAGGGATGTAAACGAAACAGCAGCGATTGTTCTTAATGCAAAGGCAAAAGGTAAAAGCGCAGTCCTCATTCTTGGCGGCGGATCGCCCAAGAACTTCCTCCTTCAGACCGAGCCGCATATTCAGGAGGTGCTCGGGATCAAGGATGCAGGCCACGACCTTTTTCTTCAGGTAACTGACGCGCGGCCTGATACAGGCGGACTTTCAGGTGCAACCCCGAGTGAGGCAGTAAGCTGGGGAAAGGTCAACCCTGAACAATTGCCTGCTGCGGTGGTCTGTTACACAGACATAACGATTGCACTCCCTGTTCTTACGGCATATGCTATTGCGAATCACAAGCCCCGCAGGCTCTCGCGACTTTATGACAAACGTGAAGACCTTTATAACCGGCTCATGTCAGCATATTTCAGGACACAAAAAAGAAAAAAAAGATGAGCAGTCATGATTCACCGATCACATTTCTCGGGCTGGAGGAACAATGGTCAGGACTTGACAGATCTCAAGCAGCTATAATCCCTGCCCCTTATGAACATACAACAAGCTACGGAAAAGGGGCCGCCCTGGGCCCAAAGGCAATACTTGAGGCCTCCTGTTCCCTTGAATTATATGATGAAGAGCTGGACAGAGAAATTTACCGCCTTTCCAATGGAATAGCTACGCTTCCGCCTTTACAGTTCTCTGACAAATGCCGGGACGCCGATGCTGTGGAATTAATCTTTAACAGTGTGTCCGGGCTGATCAACAGGGGCAAAAAGGTTGTCTGTATCGGAGGTGAGCATACCATAGCTATCGGCGCCTCACTGGCGCATTCGCAATCTTATCATGACCTTTCCATTTTGCAGCTCGATGCACACTCAGACCTGCGCGATGAATATGAAGGGAACCGTTACAGCCAT
Source organism: Nitrospirota bacterium (assembly GCA_021813425.1). GTDB lineage: Bacteria > Nitrospirota > Thermodesulfovibrionia > Thermodesulfovibrionales > UBA6898 > JAKAKQ01. The sequence continues at coordinate 5,304 of JAKAKQ010000239.1, read as the reverse complement.
GCCTCAACCATGTCCCGGATCTATGAAAAACATGAGCATATTGTACAGGTAGGCATCCGCAGCCAGTGCAGGGAAGAGGCTGATTTCATCAAACAAAAGAAAATCAATACGTTTTATGCCTTTGATATCAAGGGCAGGCGTTACGGTTCAGGTCAATATGCATGGCATGATGCGGTCATCGATGCATTAAAGCAGAATGTCTATCTGACCTTTGACTGTGACTTTTTTGACCCTTCGCTTATACCCGCCCTCGGCACGCCCGAGCCTGGCGGTTTTGGCTGGGATGAGACAATCGCCTTCCTGAGAAAACTTACTCTGCACAGGAATGTAGTGGGTTTTGATGTCAATGAACTCGCTCCTGTCCCTCACTTAATCCACCCCCAGTTCACCATCGCCAAATTGATTCATAAATTGATAGGGTATATGTTCATCAAATGACAGGTCACACCTGTTGTATTCCCATTTCAACAACTTGAACCCCTGTTTCCACCAGCCATTTTTTAGTATAATTTCAAGTTATTTTTATGTTATCTTTTTAAAGTCTCAGTAAAGTTCAGGCGTTCTATTTAAGTATTACTAAATATATAAAACAGGGGAGGAATATTTACCATGCCAAAACGCAATGATATAAAGAAGGTAATGATCATCGGGTCCGGTCCGATCATTATCGGCCAGGCGTGTGAGTTCGACTATTCAGGAACACAGGCATGCAAGGCCCTGCGCTCTCTCGGTTACGAAATTGTATTGGTAAACTCCAACCCCGCAACTATTATGACTGACCCGGGCATGGCGGATGTAACGTATATTGAACCCCTTAATCTGAAGGTTATGACTGAAATTATAGAGGCAGAGCGCCCGGATGCACTGCTTCCGAATCTTGGAGGACAGACAGGTCTTAACCTTTCCTCTGAACTCGCAAAACACGGTATTCTTAAAAAATACGGCGTGAAAGTGATCGGCGTAAATGTCGATGCAATAGAGCGTGGTGAAGACAGGATGGCCTTCAAGGAGACCATGAACAAGCTCGGTATTGATATGCCGAAAAGCCAGGTAGTAACAAGCGTTGAGGACGCTGAAAAGGTTGCAGAGGGCCTGGGATACCCTGTTGTGATCCGTCCTGCATACACCATGGGAGGGACAGGTGGAGGCCTTGTCTATAACATTGAGGAACTCCGTACTGTTGCTGCTCGCGGTCTTTCTGCAAGCCTTGTCAAGCAGATCCTTGTTGAGGAGTCTGTCCTGGGATGGGAAGAACTCGAGCTTGAGGTTGTCCGTGATGCAAAGAACCAGATGATCACTGTATGTTTCATCGAGAATGTCGATGCGATGGGAATCCATACAGGAGATTCATACTGCACAGCTCCCATGCTCACTATAGAACCGGGACTGCAGAGGCGTCTTCAGGAGTATTCCTATAAGATCGTAGAGGCGATAGAGGTGATCGGTGGAACAAACATTCAGTTTGCGCATAATCCGAGGACCGGACGTGTTGTCGTAATAGAGATCAATCCGCGTACGTCACGCTCTTCAGCGCTCGCATCAAAGGCAACAGGATTTCCTATAGCATACGTTTCATCCCTTCTGGCAGGGGGGTTGACGATGGATGAAATCCCATACTGGCGGGACGGAACACTTGAGAAGTACACTCCGTCAGGAGATTATGTTGTCGTGAAATTTGCGCGGTGGGCATTCGAAAAATTTAAGGGGGTCGAGGACAGGCTCGGCACTCAGATGCGGGCTGTCGGAGAAGTCATGAGCATCGGTAAGACATACAAGGAGGCGTTCCAGAAGGCCATACGTTCTCTCGAGATAAATCGCTACGGACTCGGCTTTGCAAAGGACTTCAACATAAAGCCTCTTGAAGAACTCATGCAGATGCTATGCACCCCTACAAGCGAACGGCAGTTTATCATGTATGAGGCGTTGCGGAAGGGTGCTGACATACAGGAGATATTTGAAAAGACACATATCAAACCATGGTTTATCCAGCAGATGAAAGAACTCGTTGACCTCGAAGAAGTTATCCTCGGATACAAAGGTAAGAGGCCACCTGACGAACTTCTGAAGCGCGCGAAGAAAGACGGCTTTGCCGATAAGTACCTGGCGAAGATTCTCGACATTCCCGAGAAGGACATACGTACAAAGCGAATTTCTCTCGGCATGGCAGAGGCATGGGAACCTGTTCCTGTAAGTGGTGTTGAAAATGCGGCATATTATTACTCTACATACAATGCAACTGACAGGGTAAAAGTCAGTGAACGCAAAAAGATCATGGTCCTCGGCGGAGGTCCGAACCGGATCGGACAGGGTATCGAGTTTGACTATTGTTGCGTGCATGCGGCATTTGCAATCCGCGATGCCGGCTATGAATCTATCATGGTGAATTGTAATCCCGAGACAGTCTCCACCGATTACGACACATCGGATAAACTCTACTTTGAGCCGCTGACGATCGAAGACGTATTGAGTATTTATGAGAAGGAAAAGCCTGAAGGAGTTATTGTCCAGTTCGGCGGACAGACTCCGTTAAATATAGCCGATGAACTGGCTGAGGCCGGTGTTAAGATCCTTGGCACAACTCCCGAGACAATAGATCTTGCAGAGGACCGCGACAGGTTCCGCAGGATGATGCGCACGCTCGGAATCCCGCATCCGGAATCAGGCATGGCAATCAACCTGAAAGAGGCGCTTGAAATTGCAGGGAAGATAGGATACCCCTTGATGGTCCGTCCTTCATATGTCCTCGGCGGACGTGCAATGGAAGTGATACAAGACGATGAAATGCTTGCTCACTATGTTGCTGCGGCAGTTGATGTCTCACATAAAAGACCGATTCTTATAGACAAGTTTCTTGAAAACGCCATAGAGGCTGAGGCCGATGCGATCGCGGACGGGACAGATGCATTTATACCCGCAGTAATGGAACACATCGAACTGGCCGGTGTACATTCAGGAGATTCCTCCTGCGTAATACCTCCTGTCAGCATACCCCCGAAGCATGTGGAAACTATATGCGAGTATACCAGAAGAATAGCTATTGAGCTGAAGGTTGTGGGTCTTATGAACATCCAGTATGCAATAGCAAATGATACTGTCTATATACTTGAAGCCAACCCAAGGGCATCGAGAACAGTTCCTCTGGTCTCCAAAATATGCAACCTGCCCATGGCACGTTATGCCACACAGATTATGCTCGGCAAAAGACTTTCCGCTCTCGGTCTTCAAAAGAAGTCCTTCCCCCATTTCGGCGTTAAGGAGGCAGTGTTCCCTTTCAACATGTTCCCTGAGGTTGACCCTGTCCTCGGGCCTGAGATGCGTTCAACCGGTGAGGTTCTGGGGCTTGCTGATTCATTTGGAATGGCCTTTTACAAATCCCAGGAGGCGACTCAATTGTCTCTGCCTCTTGAAGGCACTGTTCTGATTACAGTTGCCGACAAGGATAAACCCGGCATTATAGAACCTGCGAGGCTTTTCAGGGAAATGGGGTTCAGGATTATTGCAACAGAAGGAACGCGCAAATTTCTTGCGGAATACGGCATTGACTCAGAGCCTGTACTGAAACTGGGGCACGGCAGACCTAACATTGTTGACTCAATAAAGAACGGCGAGATCCATCTGGTTATAAACACTCCGAGCAACAAGGCTGCCAAGGAGGATGATTCATATATCAGAAAGGCTGCGATAAAATACAAGATTTTAAATATCACAACTGTAGCCGCCACACTGGCTGCAGCCAAAGGGATCGCCGCCAGGAGAAAAGGACATGCGAGGGTAAAGTCCCTTCAGAATTACCACAGTGACATTAAATAACCTGCAATAAAAAAGTCATGAAGGCTGGTAATTACTTCCAGACTTCCTGACCAAGCAATGTTTTAACATCCGAGGCCGTCACCTAAAATAGATAGCCGACCGGCTCTGTCCAGAGCCGGTCGGCTTATGCAGATGTTTAGTTATTCTGTGTCCCTTCAGCAATCCACTGCCTTACTGCTTTATAATCAGCGTCCGTCGTCGTCCAAAACTGGCCGCCGGGATGAACAGCCAGGGAAACGGGCATCGAAAGTATAGGGCTTGAATCCGGATTGGATTGATATGGAGAAGCGAGATCCCTGACACCCTTCTTTGTTATGTCACTTACGGTTGAGCCTGCATATGAAGTCAGGTCAAGGCCCTTGCTGTAATCGACTGAGGTAGAAGGAGATGCAATATCAGATTCCGTAGCCGGCCTTGTCATCGTACTTCCGGGAATATGACATGGCACACACTTGTTTTTGAATATCGGCAGTATGTGTTTCCTGAAGCTGAGGTTTGCTGAAGGATAAGATGGAAGTGTGTTCTTAGAAGAGACCCAGAGCCCGCCCCTGCTTCCAAGCCCCGCATGGTGCATATTGCAACTCATCCTCGACGCAGGGTCTGTGGCCCCTCCTACCGGTGCAATAGTAACCATCCGTATGATGCGGTCGCCGTTACGGACCCATGCCTTATATTGCCAGGTCCTTGAGTCAGCAGGATCGGCTGGGATAAGGTTGCCGTTTGCGTCATAGCTATAGAGCTTTATAGTAGGCCCTCCGTGGTTGGCCACTGCCCTCGGGTTACTGCCGATGGGAGTATATGTCCAGAAATTCCCTGCTTCATTGCTGGTCATACTTATAACGTTGCCGTTGACATCCTGTAATATAACTTCCGCTCCCTTTAATATCTTCCTGGCGGCCCTATCCTCATACAATGTCCCGGATATGGTAAAGATATGGTTCGAAGCCTTTCCATCCGGTCTGTGGCAGATACCACAGTCTTCTCCTGCATTATGTGTCCCTGTTCCTGCACCGTTGTCCTTGCCAGGGATATGCCCCTCGGGTGCGGGCTGCAGCTTTCTGCCCTCAGCAGAGAAATTGGATGCACCATATTCTTCACCAACCGCATGATACATAAGACCACCAGCCGATAGCAGGCAAAATAGCAAAACTATAAAAATACCTTTTTTCATTTATTTCCTCCTCTATAAATTGTTAAATAATCAATGGCACTCTCCACTACCGCCGGTGCTGCCACCGCTGCTGCCTTCTGAGACAACATTTCCTGTGAGGGCATCAATCAGGGAAACACCTCCTGTATCTATGGTGGATCTGGGTCCGCCGATGAGGATCTGTCCTTTTTTGTTTGATGCCAATGCTGTCCCGTAAGCCTGGTTCTTTGCCATGCCGTTAAATAAAGTGGAATTTACTAAAGTAGTTGCCGGACCTATGTCCTTTCCTTTGAACAGATATACCTTTCCGCCCAGGTCGTTGGGGTTGACATCGTCCATCGGAG
>JAKAKQ010000112.1 GCA_021813425.1 Nitrospirota bacterium | reverse complement strand
CGAGTCAGAAGTCAGAAGTCAGAAGTCAGAAGTTAGCTTTGGATTGAAGGAAGACGAAATCACGCATTCGAGAGGGCTTATAACAAAAGATGAAGTGCGTGCTGTGACGATTCATAAGTTAAGGCTTCCACAGAGGGGCGTATTGTGGGATATCGGCGCAGGCTCAGGCTCTGTTTCCATCGAGGCAGCAAGGCTGTATCCTGAGCTAAAAGTTTTTGCTATTGAAAAGGATGATGTGCAGATTAATCATATCCTCGAGAACAAGATTAAATTCAGTGCTGATAATGTAGAAGCCGTAAAAGGAGGCGCGCCTGACGCCCTTATAACCCTGCCTCATCCGGACAGAGTTTTTATAGGAGGAAGCGGAGGAAGGCTCAAAGAGATAATAGATTTAATCGCTGAAATGAAAACCTCAATTATCGTCGTAAATGCGACTACGATAGAAACTTTGAATGAGGCTGTTTCCGGCCTTGAAAGCAATGGGTTCGAGGCCGAAGTCTCAGAGCTCTCTGTTTCGAGATCCAAAAGCATTGCGGGGAAGAAACACATGAGCGCATTGAATCCAATATTTATCACCGTTGGAGAGAGAAAGATATGACAGGCAAACTTTATGTAATAGGGGTCGGGCCCGGAGATCCTGAGCTGTTTACGCTGAAGGCATTAAGGATTCTCAAAGAGGTTTCGTGCATCTGCGTTCCGAAAGGCAGGGAAGAGGGAAGCAGTCTTGCGTTATCAATAGTTCAGAAGGCGGTAAGCATGGAAGGGAAGGAGATCATAGAGGCTCATTTCCCAATGGTAAAAAGTGCTGAAGCGCGAAAGCGCAGAAGCGCAGAAGTCTCCCAAGCTTCCAAACTTCCGAACTCGCAAGCTTCCGAGCTTGATGCGAAATGGGATGAAACAGCAAAGAATGTTCTTAGCAGATTGGATAAGGGAACTGATGTCGCTTTTATCACATTGGGAGACCCAACGATTTTCAGCACATTTTTTTATTTATATGACCGTCTTCTTGAATCGAACCCCAATCTGGGAATGGCGATAATTCCGGGGGTATCTTCTATAACTGCCGCTTCTGCGCAGGCAAAAATATCATTGGGGCTTGCCGACGAAAAGATAGCAATCCTTCCGGCAAATTATATCGGAAATCTGAAAGAGACTCTCGAAAGGTTCGATACAATAGTGCTTATGAAAATTCACAAGGTATTTGGCGATGTATTAAAAGTCCTTGATGAAACAGGACTAACGCGCAACGCGGTCTATGTCTCGCGCGCTGGCATGGATGACGAAATGATATTTAAGGATATAAAAGAAATTAAAGAGAGCGACCTTAATTATTTTTCTGTGATGATAATTAAAAAATGAGCAAGGTATATTTCATAGGTGCAGGCCCCGGAGATCCGGAACTAATAACAATAAAAGGCAAGCGGCTGCTCGATGAGGCAGATGTGGTCATTTACGCAGGAAGCCTTGTGAATCCAGCTCTTCTTAAAAGCATAAAAGCCGAGATTCATAACTCTGCGTCAATGACACTCGATGAGACAATAAAGGTAATGCAAAAATCCGTTGAGTCAGGGAAAACTGTCGTGAGGCTTCATACAGGTGATACCTCTTTTTACAGCGCGATTTCAGAGCAGATAGAGCGGCTCAGAAAATTAAAAATCGAATATGAGGTTATCCCCGGGGTATCGTCTGCGATGGCAGGCGCTGCAGCTCTTGGTCAGGAGCTTACTATCCCTGAGATCAGCCAGACAGTGATATTTACGCGCCTTGAAGGAAGGACGCCTGTACCCGAGTCCGAAAGACTGTTTGAGCTGGCAAAACATAGAGCAATACTTGTTATATTTTTGAGCGTTGGGATAATAGAAAAAGTGAAAGAAGAGCTTTTGCATGGTTATCCCGAGGATACACCTGTCGTGATTATTGAAAAGGCGTCATGGCCTGAGCAGAGAGTGGTAAGAGGAACGCTAAAAAAGCTCGATACCCTCGTCAGAGATTCAGGCATTAAAAAGACGGCTCTTATCTATGTCGGAGAATCCCTCAGGGCCTCAGAAAAATCTTTAGGGAAGGAATCGAAACTTTACGATAAAGATTTCAAACATGAATACAGAAAATAAAAAACATAAGCCAGAAGCCAGTCTCCTTCGGTCGCCTCAGGCGACTCGCCGAGGAGAGCGACCCGCCGAGGCGGGAAGCCGGAAGTTAGAAGCTCAAGCTTCAATATTTTATATAACAGAAAAAGCCCATCGACTTGCTCTAAGCCTTCAGGGGCTTTATCATAACGCAGATATTGAGAAATTTAGTTCTGCGGCAGTCAAAAGGCTCTGGAATAAATCAGAAAATCTAATCTTTATCATGGCGTCAGGCATTGTCGTAAGGACGATAGCGCCTCTGATAAAGGATAAGAGAACAGATCCCGCGGTTGTTGTACTGGATGAAAACGGGAAATTCGCAATCAGCCTTTTAAGCGGGCATCTTGGAGGCGCAAATAGGCTCGCGAGCGAGGTTGCAAAATTTTTAGGCGGCGTGGCTGTGATAACTACGGCATCGGATGTAAATAACATGCCGTCTATCGATTTATGGGCGAAAGAAAATGCTTTGATCATAGAAAACCCAGATGATATTCCCGGAATATCAACGGGGTTCCTGAATAGCGGTATCATGAGAGTTTATTCGGATATCGGCATTGAATTGCCGAAAGAATTCCATATAGCTGATAAGCCTGAATCTGCGGATATTATTATCACAAGCAAGTCCGTATTGTCATCCCCGCTTGTCGGGAATCTTTCTTCTAAGAAGGATGCCGGACAAGCCGGCATGACAAATTCCGAAGGCAAGAAGCTTAAAGGGAGGAATTGCTTATTGTTAAGGCCTAAAAACCTTATCGTCGGTATCGGCTGCAACAGTAAAACGCCTGAAAGTGAGATCGAAGATGCAATAAGAAAGGTCATGAAGAAAAATAATCTGTCTTTTCTCTCCATCCATTCAATAGCGACGATCGATAAAAAAGGCAGTGAGCCGGGATTGATTGCATTTGCTAAAAAATACAAGCTTGAAATTAAGACGTTCTCTGCGGATGAATTGAATTCAGCCATCAACTATCAGCCATCAGTCATCAGCATTTCAGATGCTGCATTCAAGGCAACAGGCGTTTATGCAGTTGCAGAGCCGGCAGCGCTGCTTGCATCGCGTTCGGATAAACTTCTCGTGCCTAAACATAAGATGGGAAATGTAACCATTGCAATTTCGGAATGCGGAATGCAGAATGCGGAATTTAAATCCGAAATCCGAATTCCGCATTCCGAAATTCCTAAGCTCTACATCGTCGGCACAGGGCCCGGAAGCATCGAGCACATTACCCCTTATGCACGTGAAGCCATAAGGAAATCAAACGCGATTGTTGGATACGGGACATATCTCGGTCTGATAAAGGAGATCATTAAAGACAAAGAGGTTATTTCCACAGGCATGACCCGAGAGGTTGACAGGTGCAGGAAGGCCGTTGAACTTGCAATATCAGGAAAAACAGTGGCTGTGATAAGCGGCGGAGACCCCGGAATATACGCAATGGCAGGATTGGTGTTTGAAATACTAAGGTCAGAGCAACAGAGCGGCAGAGCAGCAGAGCAGCAGTTTTACGAAAATGATTCTGCTACTGCGCTACTGTGCTATTGCGCTACTGCGATTAGCGTTGAGGTCATTCCCGGCATCTCAGCTCTTAACGCCTCTGCTGCAAGGCTGGGCGCGCCATTGATGCACGACTTTGCGGCTATAAGTTTATCCGATAGGCTCACTCCTTGGGAATTGATAAAAAAACGGCTTGAGGCTGCCGCAAAGGCAGATTTCGTGATTGTTCTTTACAATCCTAAGAGCATGGGAAGACAGGAGCATATCAGAATAGCTCAGGAGATAATTTTAAAGCACAGGATTCCTGAAACACCTGCGGGAATTGTAAAAGGCGCAATGAGGGAAAATGAAAGCATTACTATTACAACGCTTAAAGATATGCTTGAGCATGATATCGACATGCAGACATCGGTGATTATCGGGAATTCCAAGACATTTATATGGGATAAATGGATGATTACGCCAAGAGGATACGAAGGAAAGTTAAAAGGTGAAAGTTAAAACTGCTGCTTTGCTATGGGATGAATCCTTTTTGTGGGGGCTGATGGCTTACAAGGCATTAAAGGCCAATGGCCTGCCTTTCAAACTTATTCGTTCCGAAGACATTAAAAGCGGAGAGCTTAAAAATTACAGTTTGCTCTTTGTTCCCGGGGGATGGGCATCTAACAAGTTAAAGGCACTCGGAGATAAAGGTATTGCTGAAATAAAAAGATTCGTAAACAATGGAGGAAATTATCTTGGGTTCTGCGGGGGCGCAGGCCTTGCAACAACAGACGGTATTGGGCTGCTTCCGATAAAGAGGATACCTACAAAAGACCGCGTCCCAAGCTTCAGCGGAAGGATTCATCTGAATGTAAAAAGACATCCAATGTGGAAAATTGCGGAATGCGAAATGCGAAATGCGGATTTAAATCCGAAATCCGAAATTGTTTTTCACGCCTGGTGGCCGTCGCAGTTCTCAATAGGAGACAGGGGCATAAAAATACTTGCCTCTTACGGAGAGGCCATGCCTGACGCATTTAGCTCTGACCTGAATGTGGGAGATGTCGAGACAGGCTGCGGATGGAAGGAATTAGAAAAGATTTATGGTATTAACCTCGATCCGAGGCGCTTAACTAATGAGCCTGCTGTTGTTGAAGGATCTTATGGTAAAGGCAAGGTCATCCTGTCGCTAATCCATTTCGACACGCCTGACGATAAAAACGGCGCTGAGGTTTTAAGGAATTTGTGGAAATATCTTGTGGAAAATGCTGACGCCCCCTCTTATCCCCCTCTTAAGTTAAGAGGGGGAAGGGGGAGTTATGAAATCGGAAATCGGAAATCCGAAATAGTTGAACTTATGTCCGATCTCAAATCAGCCGTCGATGACCTTATCTCCCTCGGCATCCGCAGCTTCCTCTGGTTCCGGAGAAATCCGATGCTCCTTCAGTGGAGGCGGGGCGTGAGAGGATTGGAATACTGCACTCTTTATGTGATGATAAAAGAGCTGTCAGCCATCAGCTGTCAGCCCTCGGCTATAAGAGACAAAGGAAAATTAGATGAGATAAAGACGCTGCTCTTGCCCTTTATCAAGAAGGCGAAAAAACTTCTTATTATGGAAAGGCTTGCCATGCAGAATAGCCATATTACATACGAGAGGTGCGATGATCCGGAAATCCGGAAGCTCAGAGAAAAGCTTTTTGGAAACTCCAAGAGCCACGGCGGACTTTTTAAGGAACTCATAAACAAGGTTGACGATCTGCTTTATTTATTACTGTCGGATCACGAAAGGAGGTGAGGAAGAATGCAGAAGAAGAGCATCAAGGTTAGGGCAAAACATGCGGAGCCGAAGGCAAAGACCCGCGCTATCTCATTTCATCTGAAATGCGCCCACACCGCAAACGGCCTAACGCATTTCGTGATGTACGGCGACGTGCCCGGAAAGAAGATGCCCTTGTAGAGACGTAAATGCGGACTTGCGACCGGTTCTGTTTTGATGCAGGATCGGTCGCTGCCTGCATGTCATTCAATAATTCCTGTGAAAACGGGAATCCAGAAGCAATGGCTGGGTTCCTGCTTTCGCAGGAAAGACAAAAACTATTTTAAACTGGAGGAGACAAATGGCAAACAACAACCGCGGAATTTCATTCTCGGACATCGATTCTGACTGGAAGCTCGCACTCGACCCGGAAAACATTTTTTGGGGAGTAATTCCAAGAAACAACGGCAAATTCATTCTGCCGGATGACCTTATCGATCTTTACAAGAAGGAACGCGAACATTTAGACAAAGAACTTTTTAATTTCAGGTTCAATGAACCCCTGAACTGCGTCTATATAGACCCGACAGACAGATGCAATTCTAACTGCCCCTATTGCTACATTCCCTCGAAGATAAGAAAGTTCGGGACACAGATGACAACCGAAGAGCTGGATATAACCTTAAAAAAAATAGAAGAACATTTTAAAAGAGTAAAGAAAAGACCGGTAATAGTATTTCATGCAGCGGAGCCCCTTCTCGTAAAAGATATGATCTTTGGGGCAATAAAGAAATATCACAAGAAATTTCTTTTCGGTATCCAGACAAATGCCCTCCTGCTCGAAAAAGAAGATACTGACTTTATAAGAAAATATAGGATAGGCATTGGAATTTCTCTCGATGCAGACATGAAAGAGATAAATGACCGCTCAAGAAAAACTACTCCCGGTAAAGGGAATTATGAAAAGGCAGTCAAGGCATTAGACTGGTTTAAGGGCTACGAAGGGCTGAATGTAATCTGTACTGTTACAAAATATAATGTTGACAGACTTTCAATGCTTGTAAATTTCCTCCATGAGAAAAAAGTTCCTTTGGTGTTACTTAATCCTATTCGCCTGACGCAGGAAAGGGCGATAAAACTCAAACCCGATGACATAGCCTATGCGCGGAATCTGATAGAGGCTGTTGACACAGCGATAGAACTTTCAAAAAAGACTAAAAGACAGATAGTGATCGGTAATTTTGCCAATGTAATCCTTGCGGTCATAGCGCCCACAGCAAGGCGGATGATGTGCGATATCTCGCCATGTGGAGGTGGAAGAACGTTTCTTACAATCACTGCAAACGGCGATATGGTCCCGTGCGGAGAATTTATCGGATTTAAGGAATTTTCAGGCGGAAATATCTTTAAGACTTCAATTGAAAAGGCAATGAATTCAAAACCTTTTAAGAAAATAAGAAACAGAATCGTAGAAAAAATTGATGAATGTAATTTCTGCGATTTCAGGCATATATGCGGCTCGCCATGTCCTGCGGAGAAGTATGCAAGGGGTAATCTATACGGAAAGGCTGAGTTCTGTGATTTTTATAAGGAAATAATAAGATATGCATTAAAATTAATAGCTGAAGACAAGGTTAAATATCTCCTGAGGAAAGATTCAATGGGACAGCTTAGATATGTGTATGAATATGCGTAAATAATGCTGCCTTTGGCAGCACAAATGAGGTATCTGAGGGGAATCCCGTGAGAAACGGGAACTGCCCCGCAACTGTGAAGGGAACGAAAACCACAAAAGGCAGCGGTCAGCTATTAGGTATAAGCTTTTAGCTAAAATCTAATTGCTAAATGCTAATTGCTGCATTTAAAGCCACTTTGCTTTAAAAGCTGGGGAAGGCCGGTAAGTAGGTTGCCCTGAGTCAGGAGACCCTGGATATCTCAAAATCAATACCCTTCGAGGGAAGAGGAGAATTTTATGGAGAACAAAAAAAGAGTCTTGATGTGGTGGATGTGGATACTTTTATTTCCATTATTATTTTTTTCATCAGCGCAGGCAGAGGAAAAGATAACAATTGAAGAGGTGGTGGTCACAGCAACAAGATATGGAGAAAAGATAACTGATGTCCCTGCCAGTGTCTCACTTATCTCTGAAGATGATATTAAAAACTCTGCCGCACAAAATATCCCTGATCTCTTGAAAATAGAGGCTGGTATTCATGTTAACGATATTACAGGGACCCGCAGATACTTTACCGTGGATCTGCGTGGTTTTGGAGAGACATCACCTTCTAATACCCTGGTGCTTGTGGATGGCAGGCGTGTCAATCAGGCTGACCTGAGCGGAGTCGACTGGACAGAGATCCCCCTTGAAAGGGTCAGCAGGATCGAGATCATAAGAGGTGGAAGGGGAAGCGTTCTGTACGGCGACAATGCAACAGGGGGTGTCATCAATATTATTACAAAAGAGGCAGGCGACAGGTTAAAAGCAGGGGCTGATCTTGTATTAGGCAGTTATGACACCATTAAGGCCGGTTCATATGTCAGCGGCAGTCTGAATAACTTATCATTGCATCTGTCAGGAAATTATAATGCCTCAGACGGTTACAGGGACAACAGTAAAACCGAGGCCAGAGATTTTGGCCTGAATGCCGCCTATTATTTGAAGGATTTCATGAAGATAAATGTCGGCAGCGGATATCACAAAGACAAGACAGGGCTTCCGGGAGCGCTGAAAGAGAGCGATTTCGCCTCAGGCGCCTCAAGGACCGATTCTAAATTCCCCGATGATTTCGCTGAAGTTGAGGACTATTATCTGAAATTCGGGCCGGAGGTTTATTTTTCCGGTGACAGTGTCTTCAAGATCGATACATCTTTCAGGAAGAGGACTTTTTTGTCGTTCAGTTCAGGTGACTGGGGAAATTTTTTGGGCGACAGCGGAATTAAAACGATCGCCTTATCACCGCAGATTGTTCTTAAAAAGGACTTTAAAAAAATAAAAAACAGTCTGACAGCCGGCATCGATTATCACAAGACAGATAATGACATCCTGAACGATTCACTCTTCTTTGGCTCGCATTCCACTGGAAAGTTCGATCTGAAAAAGGAGGATTACGGGTATTACGTCCACGATGAAATCAATGTGGCCGACATCCTCCGAATTTCCGGGGGATACAGATATGACAGGGCGAGATTTAACTTTCATCCAAGCACCCCTGACAGTATAACCATGTCAAGAGACGCCTATACGGCAGGTATTAATTATACCTTCTTTAAGAGGTCTTATGCCTACTTGAGCTATTCCAGGAGTTTCAGATATCCCCTTCTTGATGAACTTTACAGCTTTTTTACTAATACGACAAATGCCGCCCTGACTCCGCAGACATCCGATAATTACGAGGCAGGGGTAAGGCACTATTTTAGCGACGACTTCTTTGCTCATATAAATATTTTCAGGATGGATACGGACAAAGAGATCTTTTTCAATCCGGTGACTTATAACAATGAAAATCTGGACGGAAGGACACGCAGGGAAGGGATAGAGGTTTCTCTTGATGCAAAGGCCACCGGTTGGTTAACAGTGAGGGGCAGTTATACATTACTTAGCGCAAAAATAAAAGAAGGCGCATTCAAAGGATCGGATGTGCCGAATGTGCCTAAGCACAAGGCAACGATGGAAGTGATTTCTGACATCGGGAAAGGGGCCTCTGCCGTTCTCAGTGGAGTCTATATCGGGGAAAGGCCGTTTATCAGTGATTTCTCAAATGACTTCGACGATCAGAAAGGTTATTTTCTTTTGAATGCCAAATTTACGTATAAATGGAAGTCCTTAATGGCATTTGTGGATATAAACAATTTGACAAACAGGGAATATTCGGAATATGGGGTCATAGGAGGCTTCCCTCTGGAAAAGGCGTTTTATCCTTCACCGAAGAGAAATTTCCTTGTCGGGCTGACAATTGATTTTTAACAATAAATAGGGTTCAAGGTGGAAATTAGAAGGAACATATTACTTTCTGTTATTCTCCATTTAATGATTATTCCTGTTGTTTTTGCAATCAACGGCAGGGACACGTTTTATCATGCCCCTGCCAATTTCATAGAAGTTTCCCTGTTCGATGAATCAGAAGAAATCAGATCCTTCATCGTTCGGGAAAGAAAAAAGGATAGGGAGAATATTGCGGAAGGAATGTTTTCAGCTGATGCAACAAAAGGATATCCTGAAAAGCATCTTGGAAGAATCGAAAACAGGACAACCTCTGACGCTTCATTCAATCATAATCCGGTTCCTGTCTCGATAATCGAAGGCAGAGATGTCTCTCCCGCTTTCGACTTAATAAAAGGAAAATCAAAAGGGGATTTATCCGTTAATCAAGGCAAAGCATATGATACAAGCAAAATCTCTTTAACCTCATCTGGCATATCAGAGACTAATGTCGAAGAAAATCTCTCACAACTAAATGCAGACCACAAAAACATCAGTCGTCTGCAGGCAAACGTCAGCAATCCGGATATTATCGAAATTATACGGTCCTCAATTGATAAAGCAAAAAGATATCCTGAAATCGCAAAAAAGAGGGGATGGGAAGGCACGGTCATCGCTGAATTTTCGATCGACCGCAAAGGCGTACCCGAAAATATCACGATCGTAAGGGGATCGGGCTATGAAATCCTTGATTCTGCTGCCAGGGATACAATAATCAAGGCTTCCCCATTGCCTGTGATAAAAGGAAAGTTAGAGATACCTATAACATTCAGGCTTAAAAAAGAAAACTGACTTGATGAAAATGAGATAAGGGGCCTAAGACTTCTTAAGCCCCTTTTAACATGAAGTGATTAGCTCTTCTGGATAAAAATCTCCCAGGAATCCTGGCCTTCGAGCTTTACAGCCTCGAATTTGTAGCCCTGTTTCTCGGCAAATTTTGGAAGAGAATCCTCTGCAGATGCAGGGGCATCGCAAAGAATTTTCAGGATCTGTCCACTGCTCAATTTTTCAAGAGCTTTTTTGGAAAGAACCAGTGGATAGGGACATACCCTTCCCAGAACATCGAGTGTCTGATCTGGTGTCTTGCTGCTTAATTCACCCATTTCTAAAACCTCCTTTTATATTTTAAAAGAAAAGAACATGCTTTGCTTCATCAATTGCCTTTTGTATTTCTGAAAAAGGCACAACCTGTATCTTCTTGTCGGCACCCATATCCTCTGCATCCGGCATTGCATCCTCAGGAATACCATACTTTGCCAGGTCCTCCTTGCAGACAAGCACATCGAGGTCGACAAGAAGGGAATTCTTGACATGAGTTTCAGTGCTTGTTATCCCATAAAGATCCATTGCGTTCTGGCCTTTTTGAATTCCGAGCACTCCTTCACCAGTAAAGCATAGTTTCGGGGTTACAGTGTCGCCGTCTGCAAGTAATATTTCTACAGTCTGGTAAGAAATAGCATGTGTTATGCCAAGCCTTGAGGTCTCGCCTTTGTATTGCGGTTTTTGCACGATTAAAGCAAGTTTTACATCTCCCATCTTATTCACCTCCTATGTGAAGTACTCTGTCAGAGCTGTGAATTTTGGCAAGGTACCAGTGCATTGCATTCCATTGGACACCCTCAATCGCATTAGTTTTATCAACACCTCTTGCATTGCTGCAAGCCTCGCATGCGCAGACCTCCACGCCTTTTTCAATAAGCGCCTTTAAGTATTTTTCTCCTGTTGAATAGTCCTTCAGGTGTTTCTGCTTGGCTTTTACAGAACCGCTTGCATTTCCCGAAAACCATAGATTCACCTTGTGCCCTTTATTTGCAGCTGCCTCTGCCAGTTTTAAGGCAAAGTCATATGTCATACTGCCTACAAGTCCTGGAAAACATCCTATAGTTAAATTACCCATATTTTTCCTCCTATAACCACGCTACTTTATCGAATTCGTTAAAAATAAGGTCGACCACATCACCATAATTGACAACCTTAACCCTCTTGTCAACATCGCTATCTTTCATGCCTCTTATCTGTATGTCTTCAGATAAAGCATAAAGGTTTGATGTTTTGTCCAGTAAGGATGAAGCCTTTCCATTTTCTTTTGTTGTTGCGTGATAAACACCGTTCTGTACAAGTATGATACCCAGTTTGTCGGCCTTCAACCTGTCCAGGGTATCGGCTGTAAGTTTGAAATCACTGACAAATACACCTAATTTCATTTTGTCCCCTCCCATCTTATTGGATTTTTGAAAGTCTCGTAAGGTTAAATTTTATACCAAGTTAGACGTCAATTTGTCAATATAAAATTATTTGATAATTATTTGCAATAAGTTATATATGTTAAAAGACTTCCTTAGATGGATAACATAATAAAAAGCCCCTGCATAATTTTTTTTATGCAGGGGCTTTTAAGAGAGTACTCTCAGCTCTCAGCTCTTAGCTCTTTACCTTTGCTTCTTCCGCCTCAGGTTTTGCCTTGCCCAGACTGCTGGCCACATCAACCACATATGCAAGCGCCGTCCCGAATACAGAACCAAGCACTATGCTTACCGCTCCTACACAGAATATACCAAGCAGTATGCCTACCACTGTCAGCATCCTCACTATCGTTGTCGCCTCAAGCGGTCCGCCTGCCAGATGGCTTAAAAGCACTACCGTCCCGTAACTGCCAAAATAAAACCCCGGCACTATCCCAAATACCAGAAACGCTATCGCTCCCAGGGCCGCCCCTATCTTCGTCCCTACCCTCATCGTCTTTTTCCTGTCTTCTGTCATGACACTTTCCTCCTTTTCTGTTTTTATTTAATTATTGTTATTTATGCCCTGCTGTTGCAAGATCCTTCTTCTCTGCCTTTAACGCATCAACCACTGTCCCGATCAGCCAGCCTGCCGTGGATGATGCCATGATGAACATCACACCGGATACCATTACGCCTACTACCATCGAGGCTGCAACTATAAGCCTCGAAAGCACCCCGGATGTTACAGGCGTCCCAAGCAATGTCCCTGCTATATTAAGTCCCATTACCCCGCCAAGGAATGACCCTGGAAGCAAACCGAAAATCGCAAAGAGCACTACCCCGCATCCTGCTCCCATGTATGCCAGTTTCTTTGTATAATTTGTGTTTTTCATCCTCTTATCCTCCTTTTAAGTTCTTGCAAATATAGTTGCATATGCCATGCCAGCTCTATCTGCCTGATTTTAAAGGATTGTTTGATTCAGACGCCCTGCACTTCCGCAAATATGTTTGCAGGAATGCA
>JAKAKQ010000256.1:4071-12650 GCA_021813425.1 Nitrospirota bacterium | reverse complement strand
TATTTTATTAACTCTCAAAGCAAGCTCTTCCCTATCTTTTTTGTTTATGTAAAAACAGTCGCTTTCATTAATACTAAGAAGTTCATAAGTATGAAGACATCCAATTATAAAATCCCTCCTATCCTCCCTTTGCCAAAGGGAGGGATAATTCCACTCTATCAAGGGGAGATTAAGAAGTGCGTTCCCCTCTTTGGCAAAGAGGGGTAAGGGGAGATTTTTTTGAGGTGTCATCCCAGCAACGCACTTATTAATAAGTCTCTGCATCGGAAAAGCAAGATGCTTTATTTTTTTCTTAATACAACAAGATAAGACATCGGGTATTTCATGAAAATTATTTCTGTTAATGTTAAATGAAATTCCCCCAAAATCCCCCCTTCCCCCCTTTGCTAAAGGGGGGCACAGAGTGCTTATCAGTTCGTCGAGAGCTGATACATCTACAAACAGCGTCTTAACATTCAAATCTATTAAAAGCTCTATGGTCGGGGTATTCAGGGCAGAATTCGTTATTGTAAGGGATACGGCTATATTCTTATTCCTGAGCCTTTCAAGCACTTTGATGCATGAAGGACTTAATGGAAATCCCGCTTCATATAAACTCAGACTTAAAACCTTGATCTCCAGAATATCTTCGCATATCCTCAGGCAGTCAATAGTCTTATTATGTTCCCCGTGGTTTAGATCCCAGTAAACCCTGAGAGGAAAGTCCAGTTCCCTAAGATTCATCTTGACCCGACAATAGACTTAACTGAGCTGTCATTGCGGCTTGTCCGCAATCCTTCTTCGGAAAGATTCCCGACAAGCGGGAATGACAAACAATGGTTATTTTGATAGTCCTTTGAAGCAAGTGGTTCATGACGGTTCCCAGCAGTGAGGGTCGGGATTATTTATATCGCCTGTCAGGGCAAGCGCCCTTGCAGTACAGCCGCCGAGACAATCTGAGTAATGACCGCATTTAACGCATTTCCCCTTTGGCGTCTTATTCCTCATCATATCCAGAACAGGTGAGTTTTCCCATATGTCAAGCAGGTCGTCATTACATAGGTTCCCTATTACAACAGGAATAAATCCGCATGGCGTTATATCACCGTTCGATTTTATATTCAATGACAGCTTGCCGCAGACGCTTCCCTTTATTAGGGAATCTCCGTTTTTTTGTCCGAGGGCTGCGATGATCGGATCTTCAAGGGATATATGCAGTTTCTTGATCCTCTCCTTTTTTTCAGATACATATATATAAAACTCTTTCCATTCATCAGGGCTGAGGTCAAGCTCATCCTTGTTGGTAAAACCCAGTCCTGAACACTTGAAGTTATGGAAGTTGAGGTTCTCAACACCTGAAGAAAGCGCCTGCTCAATAAGCCCGTCAATATCGTTAATGTTGATCTTGCATATTACAGAAGAGATCGAGGTTTCAATCCCTGCGTCTTTTAAATGTCTCAAGGCTGAGACGGCCTTTGCATGGCTCCCTTTCATCCCTCTGAACTCATCATGGATTTCGGGTTCAGGGCTGTCAATGCTTATACCGACCTTTCTGAATCCGGCTTCTTTCAATCTCTTTGCAACGGCCTTATCTATCAGGAAACCATTGCTGTTCATCGATACAACCAGGCCTGATTCAGAGGCCGACCTTGCAATATCAAAAATATCTCTTCTCAGGAAGGGCTCGCCGCCTCCAAAATTAATAGAAAATACCTTTGCCCCGGATATCTTTTTAAGTAGCTCGCATATGACACTGAACTCCAGTTCTTCGCTTGTGTCGGCCCTGCTGTAACAATGCCTGCAGCCGAAATTGCATCTGTTTGTCACAGCCCAGTTGATCGTCACGGGCGCAGACGGTATCCAGTCATTCTTCATATACAAGCCCCAGCTCTTTCAGGTTTATTAAAAATGAATTAATATCTTCTTTCAGGATAGCAGGTTCGACCTCGAAAATATCCTTTAACTCAGAAACCATTTCTTCTGCAGTCTTGCCCTCACACAGCTTCCATACCTCTGTGCCTAATATGTTGAAGGTATGCATTTTCCCATGCAGAAGAACGATAGAAGTCCCGATATCAGAGACATCTTCTCCCTGCTCCAGACCTTTTACGGCCTGTTCTTTTGGGATGTCTTCCTCCCTCCATAAGGCATCAGGGTTTCTGTAAAATCCTGGCATATCAATCGCCCTGGGCTGCAATAGATGCGATCACAAGATTTTCCTTTGTAGCATTGCGCACCCCATGATCTACAAGAGGCGGGACAATAACGATCTTACCGCTGTCAATGACCTGTGTCTCCCCTGCCGACATGAATTCTCCCCTGCCTTCCATGACGATCCAGATATGGTTTCCGTGATGGGTGTGGGTTATAATCTCCTGGCCAGGTTTCATGCAGATAAGGTTTATTCTCCCGTGTTCGTCTGTCCATATCGTTTCCTGGTGACGCTTTTCATCGCTGAACTTTTTAAGCTTCTGGATATCCAGAATCAGTGTTTTCATAATGCCTCCGTTATATATTGTGATTCTTTCTCATTTCAAATAAGTGCCCCTCAAGCTCCAGCCGCAACCCGTTTCTTGTCAGGCCTTATGCACAAATTTCAAGATCCTCCCGAGAAGCCCTGCCGTTCTATTAAAAAAATAAGAGGCCGTAGAGGCAGGGAGTTCCTCCCTGTTTTCAACATATCCGGAAAATGTAACGCCATACCTTGAGGACAGCAGGTTTGCAGCGGTCAGGTCATTCACTCCGTCCTGATGTTTCCCGGCCACGATCAACATGCTTTTCCCGTCACCCGTAAATCCGGAAATCGTCTCCAGTTCCGCATCGGAAAAACAATGCTCAGGACCTGATCCCCTGAATACAATCCAGAGTTGACTGTATTTCCCGAGCAGCTGTCCTGAGACTTCAGGGGTTTCGATTCTGTCCGTAATCCTCACTTTAAACCCATTTGTCTCAAGGACATTCAGGGCATTCTTATTGAATGTATTTTTGTCAGTTCCGGATTTTTTTCCGGATCTATTAAACGTATCGTAGATTAATATATTCCCTGCATCAGCCGAACTATTGTTTTCTTCGAGCCATTCAGCGATATTTTTTATATATTTCTCGTTATCGTACTTGCCGGCTGAAACATTAAGGAATCTCTCAAGGCCGGAATCAAAGACAATCCCTCCCTGTCCCTGCACGTTATTATTATATGTTGCGATTATGCCTTTGCCGCCCGGGTCCATAACGATCCTCACATACTTGTCATGTTTATCAATGATGGATGAGTTTCCTCCGGATATTGACCTTACACCCTTTAAAAGAGGATTGCCCGTATCTACGCCGGGAACGAAAACGAGTAATTGAAAGGCATAGGCGATTATAACGGTGCCCACGATACAGACAGACATATAGAGAAAGAAGACCCTCTTTTTGAATATCGTCCAGAACATTACCATAACGGGCATCGCCGTCACCGGACCGCCTATCATGAAGGCAAGCCCTGCCCCTCCGTCAAGGGTGCTGTTCAGAGAGCTTTTTATGTGGTAAAGAATACTCGAGGCGCTGATCTGATGCAGGAATATGGGAACCGACCCGAGCGTAACCCATATGATGCTGAACGTGTTTTTTTGCCCGAACAGCTTGTAAATCCATTCGTAAGGCATGTATCTCTCAACGACAGAGCCTATCGCGACTCCTACGAGAACATATTTTCCCACCAGCCAGAGCATTTCCGATGACTTTGCCAGGAAGACGACAAACATATTCTTTGTTCTGGCGGCTACACGATTGCCGAACTTCTCTTTACAGTTGCACCTCAGGCGTTCATCAGGATATGCTTCATCGTGGAAGTCGCCCCTCGGAATGGCGCCTTCAATAAATACGGCGTCTGTCCGAAAGCCCTTATCCCTGAGCAGATGCGTCACTACTCCGGCGAACATCCCCATTGAGAATGCAGCAATAGTCCTTATCACCGTCCACTCCGGTCCCAGGTCGTTCAGGGTCAACAGATAGGTAGTGGGGCTTAACAGGGGGGAAGTAATGAGAAGGGCCATAACAGGCGCCAGGGGAAAGCCAGCAAAAAGCAGGCTTATCGCAGTAGTCAAAGTCCCGCATGCGCACAGAGGGGTTATCATACCCACAAGAGATGCCAAAAAAACACTTAATAAACCATGTCGTCTCAGAGAGGTTTGAAGCTTGACTGCGATCTTGTAAGTGCGTAAATAGCCTGCCAGGAGTATCCCGACAATAAAGTAGGGGAGTATATCCCATAATTCTGCAAAGATGCCGTGTCGATTAAAGATTAAATCCCATATCTCACTTCCTACGATTATGGGGAAAGGTTTCTGTAATGATCCGGAGCTTGCTGCCTGACCGGTTGGTCCGTAGACCCATACATGCCAGATTATTAGTGAAAGAGAAGCCAGTATCATTAAAAAAAGCGTTCTATTTGCGGTTTTGGAGGGCGCTACGTGAATTTGACACTCTTCGTTTCGTTTAATACCCGCCATTTTAATCCAGTCCCGACTGAAATTCAGGCGCCATAGTAAGCTCTCTTTTTCTGTAGATAATCCCTATGATAAATAACATGCATATGCCAAATAAAACGGCAACCTGTCCCTCATATGGCGTCCCGGCAGGGCTTCCCCCGAGTCCCCAGTTCTGAACAAGCGCAGCGCCTGTCAGCATGCCGAGGACTGCAGCCCCTGCATCACCATCACCCTGCCCTGCCATGACCAGCTGTCTGAAAGGGCATCCCTTTATAAGCACGGAACCAAACCCCACCATGAGCATGCCTAAAAAATTCCAGGAATAACTTTCATTCGAACTTGGCTGACCATTCCAGCCTAATGAAAATTGGCCTGTAATAAGGCTTGCAAAAAGGGCAATAAGAAAAAACGAGATGATCCCCATTAAAAGCCCTGTAGACTTAGGACAACCCTTAACTTCTTTCGGCCCCCACAAAAACAGTCTTGCAATCCCACCTGTTATGCAAAACCCGGTCCTCTGAGCCAATACGCCGGCGATCAGGCCGGCTGAAAGGGAAATGAATAGAGGTGCATACTGGGCCCCTGCACCCTTACTGCTCAGTGTAATAAAGGCCGGTCTCCATAACGACAGCAAAAGAAGAAAAAACATCAGCGCCGGTATTAAAAAAGCGTTTGCTGCGGGCATCTGAACAGGCTTTCCAAGGCTGAACCCTCCTTCAATAAACTTAATGCCTATGTAAACGCCTGCTGCAAGCCCTGCAAATCCTAACAAGGCTGTCAGGTCGCCTGCCGAGATCCTGAGTATCATTTTTATGGGGCAACCCATAAAGACAGCGCATCCCACGATAAGGAGTATCCCCACAAAGAACCTCAACAGTGTCGAACTTCCGGCCGTTGCCCTGAATTCCTTTGTGCGGAGCGAAATGAGAAACGAACCGAGCACAAAGCCTATTATCTCAGGCCTTATATACTGCATCCTGATATTTCCGTGAAGTCCGAGAGACCCTGCTATATTTTCCATAAAGCACGAGACGCAAAAACCCGTATTTGCAGGATTCCCCATGAAACTGAGGATAACCCCTGCAAGCCCGATGAAACCACCTGCCAATATAAAATTACCCACAGCTTCCGGCTATCCTCCTCTGGAGATAATAGATAACTTTTCTGTCTTTTTTCATATTCTCATCTTTGGGTTTGGCCTTTATCTTTTTCTCTATTTCCTCCATCGCCTCCCTGACAGCTATCTTTAATTTTTTCCCCTGGAAAAGCGGGGTCTTTTTATCCAGATAATCGGGATAAAGATCAACGGCCTCTTTATATTCGAACATCGCCTTAACAGGGTCCTGCTTACGCATATAGAGATCACCCATCAACATTCGCGGTCCCCCTTCATAAGGGTACTGATTCAATAATTCCCGAACAAGTATTTCAGACTTTGCAAGATTACCGCCTTCCATCAGGCCCCTGGCTGCTTTCACCTTATTTTCAAGTTCAGGATTTAAAATGGTTACAGCAGAAGAAAGTATCTTTTGCCTATTATTTTTATCAGATACCGCTTCACCCATGTGATGGCTGATTAGAGCTGATGAACCGATCACAAGGATGATTATCGCCCATATGGATATTCTGTCAAGCCTGTCCATCTTATTTTCCTCCTAAATTATTAACAGTCTCATAATAATAACAACATTGGTTTGTAAAATCCCTCCCAACCTCCCTTTTCCAAATCCCGAAGGCTTTCGGGACTCTTTGGCAAAGAGGGGTGAGGGGAGATTTTATAAATAATGTCTATTCAATAATGTGACCCTTAATAATTTAATACCTCTGATAAGGGGGCATATTGGTCCTTTTTGCCATTTCCCTTACAACATCAAAATCACTGTCTTTTATATCTTCATATCCGTTTATCTGCGCCCTTTCAATGACCTTTACAACTTCCCCGTCTATCTCAACGGTGTCATTTTTCTTTATATCGAGAAGGGCGTTCCTGAACTTCTTTGCGAGGGAATCGTCAACCCCCTGTGTAACGCCGAAATTGCAATAAGGGATCGGGACACCCTCTGCTATAACTATGAAATCATCAGGGTCGATCTTGCCCTCCTCTGCCATCTTCTCAAAATCCAGCTGCGGTAATGCACCCGCATCATATTTTTCGAACAGCACACCGTATAGAACTTTCTCATGCTTGAAAGAACCGGCAGGGATCGAATAAAAAGAAAGATCATCCTCGGGATTTACCCCGTTTTTAACCAGCAGGTCAAGCTGAGACATATATCCGGTGGGGCCGAGCATAGGCCCGAAAATCATTGCCTTACCCCTGAGATCCTTTATGCTTTTTATGCCGCTTTTTTTCAGCGCGATAATATTCCCCTTTGACATATGACCCAATGAACCGGCTTTTTCAGCTGCGAGCACTTCAACCCCATTGTTCCTGTTCATGATTATATAAAGAAGCGAGTTTGTATGGGTAAAATCAAGTTTTTCCACTTCCTTGCCAAAATCAATCGTGTCTATTGCAACAGCTTCGAAATCGACTCCAAGTTTCCTGCTCATATACGCAGTCAGAGGCCTGAATCTGTGGAGCGTCTCTTCCTCGCTGTTGCATATCATATAACCGATCCTGTATGTGCGCTTGTCTTCTTTGGTATAAGGCGCCTTACAGGATATTATAAAAAAAACAAGCAGTAGCGCCGGAAACAGCCTTTTCACCTT
Source organism: Nitrospirota bacterium (assembly GCA_021813425.1). Lineage (GTDB taxonomy): Bacteria > Nitrospirota > Thermodesulfovibrionia > Thermodesulfovibrionales > UBA6898 > JAKAKQ01. The sequence continues at coordinate 5,487 of JAKAKQ010000256.1, read as the reverse complement.
TTCCCCGCCTTTACAGTCTTCTTTTTATCCTGCGGATTTATTAACACGGAATGCATGGCGCCGGGGAAAAACGCCGCCACATAAATGCTTGATATGCCAATGCTACCTGGATCCACGAAACCTCCTGATAAAAATCAATATGGAACCAAGCCCTGTTACTGCAAATCCCGAAAAAACAAATGGCCTTCCAGGGTCTTTTGTTATCTGTATGCCCGCATATGGCACGCCGTAACGGTCTCTTTCGATCTGTGTATGATAAAAATTATATCCCTCCCATTTAAATGGACTGTTTACCTCGGAAGCCCCTTCTGCTATCGGTATTGAGTTTTTAGAGAGCATTAAATCCACCCACATCTTCTTAAGAGAAGGATTTTTATATGCCACGAGTATGAATTTGAAAGGGTAATCCGGGGGTAGATTATTGTCTCCGGATGTGTCGGCAGAACCGATGAAACGGTCCTGATAAAAAACGCTGAGTTTCAGTTTCTCTGAAGGGAATTCAAGCGCATCAACCCTGACCCTGTAACCTTCAAGATCGAATGTTTCTCCTGTCTTGAGCGTAAAAAGGCCGTCCTTTTCCCCATTCTTAAGAACCCCGACCTTGACCGGTATCGGGTAATATTCAAGATTTATCTTCTTCACAGTCAGATCCATCCCCAGCGAGACATCCTTATTAATGTCCCATCTGTAAGCCTTGTCCACTGTTGTTCCCTCATAGATATTCACAGTCGATACGAAACCGAGAGAACTTGACAGGCTGCCTGCAAGGGTAAAGATCACCCCGCTGTGCATAATCAGTATTGATTTTGGGAGTGTTCTTGCCCTCTGGAGCGTGCAGAGAAGCAGATTCAGCCCGATCAATCCGATAAGGGTTGTCAATACAGGGCTTGAATACAGTTTGCTCCTTTCGAAAAATGTCCCGGGGAAAGCATACAGACAAACAGCGCTGAAAAGGCCGACAGCCAGTTCCTTTGATGCCAAAAACCGGTATAACCATTTCAGCCCCCTCACCACTTTGGTATGGAACGATCCCTGTTCATATGAGCTTCTTCTCCTTGAGAAAATCCTTTGCTATCTTTCTGGGTCTTTCACCTGATTTTACTGTTTTAACCAACTTTGCGAACGTTTCATCATTGATAATTCCACTGAGTTTATTAATCAGCCTCGGAAGCGCAGGGAAATTGTTTAAAACATCTGCGGTGATTACAGGGGTATAGTAACGCTGGCCTTTACCTTCACCGCCGGTTAAAGAACCAAAGGGATTAAGCCAAACAAGATTAAGATTCCTGCTGAATTCTTCCTTGGCGATATCATAGGCCTTTTTTATATCGTCCGGTCTCGGCTTGCCCAATATCTCCATCGCCCTGTCGGTATTCTCAATGAGGATACCCACCTGTTTCTTCTTGACCGCCTCAT
>JAKAKQ010000256.1:0-4061 GCA_021813425.1 Nitrospirota bacterium | reverse complement strand
AAAGATCTTTTAAGTCCCTGTAATACTTAATATTTACCGTGCTGCCGGTCCGTTCATTTATCAGCAGGGAAAGCATTTCAGCAGAAATCTGCTCGTCGGGTGAATCAAGGATACCTATGTAGATTATCTTCCCTACGCATGCATCCCCCTGACCGCTTACAATCAGTACAAATATTAATGACAGGATAAGGCTTATTTTTCTCACTGCCCGCACTCCTCATATTTTATTCCCAACTTATTCATTTGATTTATATTTAACGTATTATTTTACAATAATATCCAGATTAATCTCACCATTATCGAAAACCTCTTCCCTGTTTAAAAAATAGTTTTTACCGGGTGGAAATATCCTGGCATATCCTATGTGATATTTCCCGCGTGGGACATAAAGAGTATAATATCCATCGTCGTCAGTCCACGTTGAAACATAATCAGGCAGAACAGGGAATTCCTTTTTTTTATTTGCAATCGCAAAAGCCATTTTAACCGGCAAACCATCCCTATCGGCAATCCGTCCTTTTATCTTAATATAATCTCCGCCTGTTTTTTTCCTGCTCATATTTGCTGCTTCATGGAGATCTGCAACCACAAAATTCATTTGATGTTCTCCTGACAGGAGATCAATCTCTACAGGACTGCCTGAATGTTTATCTCCCGGCATGAGCGGTCCGTACCTCAAACCGCCTTTCCTGAACCTTGCTATTAACCAGTACTTCCCTGCCGGAAGAACCATGCGGTATCCGCCGTCTTTGTCCGTTTTTGCAGATATAAAATCAGCCGGTCTTCTGATATCAGAGCTGCCATAAATAAAGACTTCCGCCCCCTCTACCGCCTTCCCTTCACTATTCAGGATCTTTCCTTCGACAATAATAGTCTGCAAGCCAAAAGCAGATACCGGGCATAAGCCTGAATACCCGGCAGAAAATACCAGCAGCAGGAAAACAAGACACAGGTTTATCTTTCTGCACTCCTTTGTCATAGCGAAACCTTTTTCATTCTATGTTGAAAGGCTCCTTTGCATAAGGATCGAAATGAACCCTGCCTATGCTGGGTTCTCTCCTTTCATCAAAAATAGTCCCGGCAGGATCTCCTTTGCCCCAGTAGTTTTCCCGGGCGTTCACATCCTCATCGTTAAAATCGCCTATCCTCAGATTATAATTGCTGTTCTCAAAAATATTATTCCTCGTTATGGTCAAACCCCCGCCTTTTTCCCTGATAAAAATACCTGTCTCGTTCCCTGTGAAGACATTTTCTGTTACCACCGCGCTCCCCCTGAAAGATCTCAGGCCGATGGCGTTTCCCTCAAAGAACGAATGTTTTATTTCCAGAGGGCCGCTCTGAAACCGCATGCCTCCATAGTTTTTTCTGAAATTGCTTTCTGTAACGGCAAGGTTTGTAAAATGGCTGTGTATACCCCATGTGGCGTATTCGAAATCACAGGCCGAAAAAATGCTGTCCATCGCGTGTTCCAGCAATATCTCATCCCAGTCGGAAGGACCTTTCTTTTTAAAGGATGTAAATATAATCCTCGAATCTTTCCGCCCCTTTGCAATTATCTTTCCGTTTATCCTCAGCCCTGTTCCTTCAGAAAAAATCACCCTTGTATCAGGAGTTAATGTCAGGGTTGCACCGGGGAGCACCTGGACCGCACTCAGGATGTAAATATCGCCATGCCATACAGTATCTGTGCTTATAGTTTTTAAAGGCCATGAATATGGTACCGGGGTTCCCATTGAAGGTTCATGCTCAACCATTCCCCTCCCCGGCTCATCATTCCTGTCATAAATAACATCTTTAATTACATCGTTTCCCCACCAGTTCATGGGGGCAGAAATGTTCATTTTACCGTCAAGACCAATCGCATAAGTCCCGTTCTTCACAAAATTGTTCTCTGTTATAACTCCATTGAAAGACACAATCCCTATCCCCCGTTCGCCGTTTCCTGAAATATCATTGCTTTTTATCAAAGCCATGGAATCCTGGATGTTTATTCCGTTGATACCGTTCCGCTGGATATAATTCCCGCTTACCTCGATATTGTCGGCATGTTTGAAGGATATGCCCGATTCTAAATTATTAGTAATAACATTGCGTTTGAAATCGCCATATGTAGTATCGGAAACCATAATACCGTATCTGTTGCCGTCCATAATATTTTCTTCCACAACAGGGAATCCTTCTCTTATCCTGAGTCCTTCCTTAAGGTTATTCAGGAATCTGTTGCCTTTTGCTAAAAGACTGGTCCGGAAAAAATTAGCGCCGTAGTAGTTATCATGGAAATAATTGTTCATAAAAATAATCTCTGAATCCCTTGCCTGAATACCGCTTTTGTTGCCGTAAAAATAATCCCCTGCGATTTCAACTATAGATTCCTGGAATTGAATGCCCCTGTAATTGTTCCTTAAAACAGATTCCTTGACAGCCACATTAGAGAAGTGAAAATGAAGTCCCCTGTATGCATCTTCTATCTGGCAGTACTCGATGAGATTCTGCGCGCCGTCGCTGTTCATGATATTAATGGCATCCCAGTCCCCCATATTTTTTTTCTTTTCTGCCGACCTGAAGAGAATCGGGGACTCCTCGGTCCCTTTTGCAATAAGAACACCCTGGATTAAAAGTCCGTTCTCTCCTATGCCGTCGCCATTCGTATCCCTTTTTTTAAACTCTATCAGCGTGCCCGGTGTTATTATTAATCTGCTCTCTTCAGGCACTCTTATGATCCCGTCGATTTCTATTCTGCCTTGCCAGACCGTATCCCCTAATATGGCTTCATCCGTGTATTGCCTGTTTATGTCTTTCCCGGTTGATTCATACACCTTTATCCGGCTGTAACCGCCGGCCTTTTGAGAATAGCTGTCCTTTTTCGTATTATCCCTGATAATACTGCCGCTGTTTTCTACCCTTGCACCACCGAAAGAAAAAACGCCATACTCGTTTTGCTTAACAAGGGTATCCTTAATGTTAACCACTGTCCCTTCCCCCTGTGCAACAAGACCGTACCGATTCTCACTTATGACAGAATCTCTGATATCGAGGCTGCCTTCTATCACAAAAATACCTGTTTCTGCATTTTTTATACTGCAGGCCCTCAGATGAGCAGTTCCACCATCGATAATTATCCCGCCCCAGGTTCCCGGTTCGTTCCCCTTAGCTATAAGGAATAAAATGGGTGCTTTCTCAGTTCCTTCGGCCTCGAGGGTCCCCCTGACGGTTATTTCGGACAGCGGTGACATATATTCAGGGTCTGTTTTTGTACTCTCTGAGGGTGTAACTGTTATTACAGTGCCCGGCAGAACAGTCAGGGTAATGCCTTCCGGGACAAGGACATCTTCAGTGACCAGGATATCTCCCTTCCAGATCGTATCAGATGTAAGGACACGGCCTTCCGACGCCAAAGGAATCAACAATAAAATAATCACAAAGGTGATCTTTAACCCACTTAATTCATAAATTTTCCTGAATGGCGAAAGGATATAGTTTTTGAGCGGTTTTATTTGACCGATATTCAAACAGACACCCCCCTTAGTCCCCCCTTGGTAAGGGGGGATTTGAGGGGGATATAAGAGGGCAAATTTCCCGAAAGCTTTCGGGATCGAAGAACCGAGCTTGCCTGCCGGCAGGCAGGAATGAGCGAGGATACTATGTCCTTTCGTTATTATCATAGTTTATGAATTATCCAGGTTAAAAAAATCTTCTTTAAACAATATATTTTCACTAAATACAAGCAGTTTAAAACAAAAATCGTGCCAAATATATCCTGGATTATTAAATTTATGGTTTTACTAATATTTATTATGCACGAACAGGCAGGGTATCGGCAATACAGACTGCACTTTGGGCCTGCGACAAATTTATTGTTAAATTTATTTTAAGAACATAAGAGCCTGTTGCACAAACCTGATTTCTGTCACCCTGAGCCCTTCGCTTTTTGTCATTCTGAAGGAGTGAAGCGACTGAAGAATCTCTCTCAGGACAGGCTCCGTGAAGGGTCTCTCAACATATTGATAAAACGAGATTCTTCGCGGAGTTTATCCTGAGAGAGAAAAGGAGATTCTTCACAC